>NZ_JBFTRY010000010.1:0-68203 GCF_056399745.1 Dyella sp. 01N36 | reverse complement strand
CCCCAGCGTGGCCGTCGCGCACAGGGTGCGCTCCCACAGACAAGCAGCGGGGCCCGTCTTACGCGCAATCATATTTTTATACCATTGCGCACAAAAACTCTTGACTTCCCGCCGCCACTGATTATTATGCGTACTTGTACAAAATAAGACGCGCCCAGCAGGGATGCGGATTCAATGCAGGGAGCCAGCTCGGGGCGGTCGTCGCCACCATCTATCGGAACCCTAATCATGAACGTCACTTATTCATCTAACTACCGCAGATTTTCAGCCAGGCGCCTGGTTGCAACCTCCATGATGTTGGGGGCTGCCTTGGTCGCCACCCCGCTGCTTGCGGAACAAAACGCCCAAGCCGAGGCCGTGGCGCAAGCCGCCGTGCAAGCGCAATCCCTGGCCGCCGCCCACAACAGCGAGGCTCTTGAAGTGTCGAGCAGCCGCATCAACGGCCGTATTGACTGGGATGTGGACTACCCTTCCCAGCTCGCGCCGCAACCGGTGCAGTCCGCCAGGCATGCTCAAGACGTCGCGGTGTTTGCCACCACGGCCGCGTCTACACAGGTCACAGTGCGCTGAACCATCTGAAGCCGCGACTGACCGCGGCGCAACCAGCAACGACACGACGGGTCTGAAGCGATGGCGCGAGTGTGATTCGTCGCCCTGTGCGGTGACGCGCCATCGCGGATGAAGATCACTTGTCGGGCCGGGCGGCGGTGATCGCAGGCTTCACCACCGCCACGGGCAACCATGGCGGCTACGAGCAGCGCTGCGGCGGAACAACCTCAAAGGCGCAACATCGCGGCGCCCATATCCCGCCTTCGTGTTGTTTCAATACCTCAAGTTCAACTCCGGCACATGCGGCCGGTTGCGCTCGAACAGATCCTGGAACTCCTCCTCGCTGAGTTCGTCGGGCGCATACACAGCCACCGGATCCCACACGCGATCGGTCGTCTGGGGCTGGCGCGGTCCGCCACGCAACGAGAACAGCACGCCATCGCGCTCAAGCAGCTCGGGGGCATCGTCGACGCGCTCGGTTTTCACGTCGTGGGGGGCAACAAGGAACACGGCGAAAATCATGGGTCACTCCTCGTGCAACTACATCAGGCCGTTACCGGCCGATGTTACCTGCTTGCGCGATGAGGTGCCGGCCATGCGACAAGCCGCTCCTGCCCACCGCGTCGATACCAAAGTATCGGTGACACTTTGGTGCAATGGTGCCGGCCAGATGGCCTGCCTATGGTGCCCCCTTGGGTGACAGCGTCTTTCGGGGGCAAGCTCAGGCGTGGCGTCTCGGATAGCGCGTTCTTCGGGAAACATCCGGCGCAAGCCGTTCGTCAAACCGCAGCGCTCCATCGAGGCCTTACACCATGGCAGTGAGCAAGTTGCCCGTTGTTCCTGCGAGCTTCTTCGGCATCGTGCTTGGCATTGGCGGCCTGGGCAACGCCTGGCGGGCGGCGCATCAGGTTTGGCAACTGCCTTCGTGGGTCGGCGAGACCCTGCTCGCCCTGGCGGCCCTGGTATGGATCGGTTTGATCGTGCTGACCTCGGCCAAATGGATCTATGCGCGACCGGCCGCGCTCGCTGAACTAAGCCATCCCGTGCAAAGTTGCTTCGTGGGACTTGCCGGCCTCACCACCATGGTGATGGCTGGCGCCGTATTGCCCTATTCGCGCGCCACCGCGCTGGTGCTGTTCGTGCTCGGCTTTCTTCACACGGTGAGTTTCGCCGTGTGGCTGACGGGTACGCTTTGGGTGGGTGGACGGGACAAAGCGTGCACCACCGCCGCGCTCTATCTGCCGGTGGTGGGTGGTTCGTTCGTGGCGGCAGCCGTGGCAGCGAACCTGGGCTACGCCGACTGGGGCCAGCTGGCATTTGGCGCCGGCGCGTTCACCTGGCTGGCGATCGACGCGGTGCTGTTGCATCGGCTCTATACCGCCGACGCCATGCCGCCGATGATGCGCCCCACCCTGGGCATCCAGCTGGCGCCGCCGACGGTCGGCGCGATCGCATACATCAATCTGAGCAGCGGTCCGCCGGACCTGTTCATCCACGCCATGCTGGCCTATGGCCTGATGATCGCGGTGGTGTTGCTGCGCCTGCTGCCGTGGATACGCGCCCAGCCTTTTGCAGTGAGCTACTGGGGCTTCACCTTTGGCGTGACGTCCCTCACGGCGGCACCACTGCGCCTCATCCAGCATGGCGAACAAGGTCCGTTCGCCCTGATGGCGCCGTATCTGTTCATCGGCGGCAACCTGGTCATCCTGATCATGACGGTGGCGACTATTCGTCTGCTCGTGCCGGGGAAACGTTCGTCTCCGCAGTGAGTCGACTCCATGGGCGCCGAGGCTGCCCCTGATGTGCGCGGAGTTGTCAGCCATGAGCCACGTCGTATCCGTCAATGTCGGCCTTCCCGCAGAAGTGTCGTGGCGCGGCAAAGTCGTTCGGACGGCCGTATGGAAACGCCCCGTGAGCGGACGCGTGATGGCGCGCCGGCTCAATCTCGATGGTGACGGCCAGGGCGACCTGCAAGGCCACGGCGGCGTGCATCGTGCGGTGATGGTTTACCAGGTTGCCTCGTACCGATACTGGGAACAGGTGCTGCAGCGAACGCTGGGCGAATACGGCATGTTCGGTGAAAACCTGACGGTGGATGGACTGCCCGACGACGACGTATGCGTCGGCGACCGTTATCGCATCGGCGGAGCCCTGTTCGAAGTATCGCAACCGCGAGTCACCTGCTATCGCGTCGGTATACGCATGGATGAACCGCGCATGCCCGCCCTGCTCGTCTCGCATCGTCGGCCAGGCTTTTATTTTCGGGTGATCGAGGAAGGCGAGATCGGCTCTGGCGACGAGATCGTGCGCGTCGAGCGGGGACGTGAAGGCATGACCGTGGCCGAAGTAGATGGCTTGCTCTACCTACCTGATCATCCCAAAGACCGGCTGCAACGCGCAGCCAGCGAGCCTTCGCTCAGTCCTGGCTGGAAGCAGTCCTTCGATGCCTTACTGGCGAATACCGAGGGCCTGCCGGGCAACGCCGGGCTCGCACCAGTGCTGCCACCGGCTGCGTGGCCGGGCTTTCGCACCTTGAAAGTAGTGAGCGTGGTGGAGGAAAGCAGCGAGGTGAAGTCCCTGCTGCTGACCGCGACGGAGCCACCCTTTCTCGCGCCGCCGGCCGCAGGATCGTTCGTGGTGTTGCGCCTGCCTGCGGCCGATGGCGGCAGCGCGGTCACGCGCAGCTACTCGATCTCCAATATCGGTGAAGACGGCTGCTATCGCGTGAGCATCAAGCGCGGTTCCGGCGAGGGCAGCCAATATATCCACAGCCAAATTCATGCGGGGGACCTGCTTGAGGTCAGCGCGCCACGCGGGACGTTTACGCTGCAGGCGGGTGATGATCCGGTAGTGTTGGTGAGCGCGGGCATCGGCGTTACGCCGGTGCTCGGCATGCTGCATCAATTGGTGGCGGAAGGAGCGGCGGCCAGGCGCGAGGTCTACTGGATCTATGGCGCACGCAACGGCGCCGAACGTCCGTTTGCATCGGAAGTCCGCCACCTGCTTGGCGCACTACCGCATGTACATGCGCTCGTCGCCTTTAGCCAGCCTCGCGCTGAAGATCAGTTGGGCCACGATTTCGATGTCGCCGAACGCATCAGCGCCGCGACGATCCAGCGACTGGGCGTACCCGGCAACGCCCAGTTTTACCTCTGCGGCCCAACTGCCTTCATGTCCGACCTGATGGACGGACTGGCAGCGGCGGGTTACGCGTCCACGCATCTGCATACGGAGATCTTCGGCAGCGTAGGGTCGATCACGCCGGGCATCGCTGCAGGGCCCGCCAGGTCTCCGCATCTGCCGCAAGGTCCGGCGGGGCAAGGCCCCACGGTGTCTTTCAGTCGTAGCGGCCTGGCGCTGCCCTGGTCCGATCGCTATCAAAGCCTGCTGGAATTTGCCGAGGCCTGCGATGTGCCCGTGCGCTGGTCGTGCCGTGCGGGCGTGTGCCACACCTGCGAGACCGCGCTTATCGCCGGCCAGATTCGCTACGACACCGAACCGGTGGGCGCGCCCGCCAGTGGCAGCGTGCTGATCTGCTGTGCACGCCCCACGACCGACATTGAGCTTGATCTCTAAGGCAGTCCGCCCACTTACTTACGCCGCGGCACGAACCCAGGAACACCAGTCTCGACCACGGCATTCAAGCGCACCGAGGTGGTGATGTCCTCTTTCATCTGGCGCATCGCTTCGTCGGGCAGTGAATCGATGGCGAAGTTCTCCTCGATATGCGCGGGGTTGGTCGAGGTGGTCAGAAAGGCCGTGCCGCGTTGCGCCGCCCAGGCCAGCGCCACTTGCGCCGGCGTCTTGCCAACGCGCTGGGCGATGCCGGTGATCACCGCGTCGTCGGTGATGCGCGGCTCCATGCCATGACCCAGCGGCGCAAACGCGAGCAGCACGATGCCATGTTGCTGGCAGTACTCCAACAGCTCCCATTCGGGCAGATACGGGTGGCACTCCACCTGCACCGCCGCGGGCTTGATGCGCGCCACGTCGACAATCTCCTTGAGCTTGGGCAGCGTGACGTCCGATAGCCCGATGGCGCGGCACTTCCCTTCGTCCACCAGGCGTTCCATCGCGCGCCAGGTTTCCACCAGGGCCACGCCGGTGTCGTAGATGGGCTGGTCGTGCTCGTCACGGGGATCCATCTCGTCGCCCGGCTTGAACGCAAACGGCGTGTGGATCAGGTAGAGATCGATGTAGTGGAGCCGGAGCCGGCGGAGGCTCGCTTCAAACGCAGGCCTGACGCGTTCCGGGCGGTGATTGGTGTTCCACAGCTTGGTAGTGACGAAGAGCTCCTCGCGCTTCACGGTGCCGGCCGCAAACGCCGCTTGCATCGCCGCGCCGACGACGTCTTCGTTGAGATAGCGTTCTGCCGCATCGAGATGACGGAAGCCGGTTTCCAGTGCCGCCTTGATGGCCAGCCTGGCGGCATCGCGGTTGGCGATCAGGGTGCCGAATCCCACCGCCGGCATGTCACCGGTGCCGTGGGCCAGGGGAATGGTGGTGTGACGAAGATGGTCGGACGAACGCATGTCGTGCTCTCTGGTCGTATGGGCGGCTTGCACAGGGCAGCCGCCGCGTGAGTTGAAGATTTCTATCGGCGCCGCTGCTCAGGGTTGATCGCGCGACGCCACGCGCTGCTCGGAGACGCCGTTGGCGTTGCCACCCAGGGCGATCGAAAGCTGCACGCTGTCGAGGTGGCGTGCCGTCTGTGCCTGGATATGGCCAATCAAGGCACGCTGGTAAGCACGCTCGGCATCCAGCACTTGCAGCACGCCGATCTCGCCGACCCGATAGCCCTGCTGGTTCAATTTCAAGCTGGCCTCGGCCGCGTTCAAGGCGCGCTCCTGCGCTGCGTATTCCTCGGTGTCGTGGTTGATCGCCTGCAGCACGTCCGCCACCTGGCCCAACGAGGTGATGACGGTTTGCTGGTAACCCGCGAGCGATGCCTTATAGCCGTCGACGGCGCCGCGCCGGTTGGCCTTCAGGGTGCCGCCGTCGAAAATCGGCCCGGCCAGCGCGCCGGCGAGTCCAAACAGTGTTCCGATGCCAGGACCCGCCTGGGTGAGCGACGCGGACAGGGTCAGATGCGGATACATATCCGCCGTAGCCACACCAATCTCGGCGCTGGCCGCATGCAGTTGCGCCTCAGCCTCGAGGATGTCGGGGCGTTCGCGCGCCAGCTCAGAGGGCAGCGTCACGGGCAGGCTTTCCGGCAGCGCAAAATCGCTGAGATCGAAATCCGGTGCGGTCCAGTCGCCTGGGCTCTTGCCGACCAGGATAGCCAAGGCATGCCGCGCAACATCACGCTGCTGCGCCAGCGGCGGCAGCAGGGTTTCGTCCTGCGCCAGCTGCGTGGTGGCCAGCGCGATATCCACTTGCGTGGCCGTGCCGTATTCGTGCGCCTTGCGCACCAGGTCCAGGTTTTTCTGGTCGTCGGCAATCAGCACTTGCACTGCCTTGATCTGTGCACGGGCCGAAGCCAGTGCAATCGCTTCGCTGGCCACATCGCCGGTCACCGTGAGGTAGGCCGCATCGAAGCGATGCTTCTCCAGCTCGGCGAGCGCGGTGCGCTCTTCGACCTTGCGCTTGGTGCCGCCGAAAAGGTCGAAGTCAAAACTCACCTGCGGCCCGACGGCATAAAAGTTGGACGTGCCAACTCCCGCACCGTTGCTGCCCTTCTGGCGACCGCCCGTGGCGCCAAATCCCACTTGCGGACTCAAGGCGCCGGCAGTGGCAGCCACCGCTTCATTCGCTTGCGCGATCGTGGCATCCGCGGCCTGTAGATCAAAATTGCCAGCGATGGCTTTGCGCATCACTTGATCGAGCTTGGCCGAGCCGAGCGTCGACCACCAGTCGCCCTGCATGGTTTTGCCAAGCTCGACGTGCGCCGTGCCCGCCGACGCATGGCTGCCGTCGAGCGCCTGCTCGGCCTGGGCGTCGTAGTGCTCGGTGGTCGGCGCTGCCGGACGTTCAAAGTTGGGCCCCACCATGCACGCGGACAAAAGCGCGGGCGCAGCAGCGGCCAGCAGGAGCGTTCGGACAAAAGGCCCCAACGCGAGTGAGTTCATCGATTTCATGGCGTGACTCCAGAAGATCAGTTGCCGGCACGCGGCTTGCGCAGGAACAGAGCCAGCGGACTGACGATCAGCATGGCTATCATCAAAAGCTTGAACTGGCCGATCACCGCGACCACCGCCGCCTGGCCGGTCACCAGTTCATTCATCATGGCGAGCGCCTGGCCCGTCAGAGGACCGGTACGATGCGGCGTGAGGTGGTTGGCGAGCGCCAGGTGCATGCTCTGTGTGTTGCAGTAGAAGTAGATCTGCACGATGGCGATGCCGATCGTGCTGCCGTACAAGCGCGAGAGGTTGAAAAGCACGGTGCCTTCCGCGCGGAATTGGGGATCGAGCGTACTGAAGGCAGCACGGGTAAGCGCCGGCATCAGCACGCCGAGCCCTGCGCCTTGAATGGCGCCCGCGACGGCGACCGGCCACCAGTCCATCAAGGGCGAATAGCCCAGCATCCGCCAGTTGCCGTAGACCACCAGCGCCAAACCGCCGAGGATCAGCCAGCGATTGTCCAAGCGCGACGGTGCGCGCCAGGTCAGCAGCAAGGCTGTCACCAAGGCAGCACCGCGTGGAATGCTGAAGTAACCCGCCGTGTCGGCTGGATAGCCGAGCAGTTCCTCGAGCATCGGTGAGGTCAGCGCCAGGGTCGGCAGCAGCACAAAGCCAAACGCAAAGAACATCACCGTCGCCACGCGGAAGTTGCGGTCCTTGAACAAGGCCTTGTGCAGGAAGTGATGGTCCCTGGTCAGCACGTGCACGATGTAGAGATAGAAGCCCAGCGCCGAAGCGATGGCTTCCACCCAGATCTCCGGCGACGCAAACCATTCCAGTCGTTCGCCGCGGTCGAGCATCATCTGCAGACCGGCGATGCCCATGGAAAACGTCACCAGCCCGAAGAAGTCGAAGTGCTCAAGCTTGTGCAGCTTCTTTTCCTTAAGGTACGCACTCATCGCCAGCGCGATAAACGCAGCCATCGGCAGGCTGAAGTAGAAGATCGCGTGCCAGCCGACATATTCGCCCAGCCATCCGCCGATCGCCGGTCCACTTAAGATGCCCAGCAAGGCAATCACGCTCCAGGCCATGCCGATGCGGCCATGACGCAGGGGCGGCAGTTCATGCAGCAGGATCGCCATCGACAGCGGCGCCAGCGTGCCGCTCGCGGCACCTTGCAGGATGCGCGCGGAGACGAATTGCAGCGGCGTCGTCGCCAGCGTGTCGAGGATCAGTGCCACGGTGAACAGCGCCAGCGAGACCAGAAACACTTTCTTCCTGCCAAACCGGCCAGCCAGCCAATGCGTCAACGGCATCACGATGGCGCTTGCAGCGATATACGAAGAAAACACCCAGCCAATCTCGTCGTCCGTCATCGACAGGCCGCCCTGCACGTGCAGTACCGCTGCGTTCGGGATCGAGATGTTCACGGCTTGCATATACGTCGCCATCAACGCGGCGGCGACAAGGCTCCAATGCGCCCGCACCTCGCTGTTGTGGGCATGGGCGGCATTCACTGCCTTGCTCCCCCGGCTTGCCGACGCGTATCGACTTGCGCGGTGACGCTCATGCCCGAGTACAGCGGCCAGTTGGGATCGATCGCGTCCAACTCCAGGCGCACCGGCAGGCGCTGCACCACCTTCACCCAATTGCCGGTGGCGTTTTCCGGCGGCAGCAGCGCGAATTCCGAGCCGGTGCCGGGACTCATGCTCACTACGTGGGCCTTGAAGCCGTGACCGGGATAGGTATCGACATCGATGATGGCTGACTGGCCCGGCCGCATATGGGTCAGGCCGGTTTCGCGGAAATTCGCTTCAATCCACACATGCCGGCTCGACATCATCGAGAACACGGTGGCGCCGCTGCTGACGAAATCGCCGACCTGCAGATCGTCCACCTTGGTCACCACGCCATCGTCCGGCGCCAAGACGCGGGTATAGGAAAGATCGAGTCGCGCGCGGTCGAGCTGTGCACGCGCTTCGCGCACGGTCGGATGGCGATCGACGTCGATATTGGGATCGCCATTCAAGCCCGCGACGGTGTTGGCGACATCCTGCTGCGCCGATGCAATGTGCTGACGCGATACCTGCATGTCGGTTTCGGCACGCTCGTAGGAAGCGCGCGAGGCGAAATCCGAGGCGAGCAATTCCTTCTTGCGCGCGTATTCGCGGCCGTCGAAATCCGCCGATGCCTTGGCCGATTGGAGATCGGACAACTGGCGGCGATAAGTCGCCTTGAGCGCTTCCACCTGCAGGCGTGCGCTGTTCAGGCGCGCCTCGGCCTGTTCCACCGCAATGCGGTAAGGCTCGGGATCGATCTCGAACAGCAATTGGCCGGCCTTGACCGGCTGGTTGTCGATCACCGCCACTTTCACCACCTGGCCGGGAATGCGGGCATTGATGGAGACCTTGGCGGCTCGCACGAACGCATCGTCCGTCGCGACATCGCGCTCTCCATGCAGATATCTGGCGCCACCGCCGACGAGCAACAGCAGTGGCAAGGCCGCCATCAGGGGCCAGCGCAGCCGCTCCTTCAAGCTTCGGCCCGCCGTCTCGGCACTGCCTGAGCCCAGGCCGTCGCTCGTTTCATCAAATTGCTTACGCATGACTTCGATCCCGTTGACTGGCCACCGCTGCGAACCTCCGCGCAGTGCCTGTTGAATTTTGTACTGATCAGGATAATAATCCCGGCACAGACGAGAGGTCAAGTTTTTTATGCGATCAGGAACAAAAATAGAGAAGACCGAAAAAAGGCCCCGCGGCCGGCCCCGTGCCTACGAACCGGAAACGGCGTTGCGGCAGGCCGCCGAGGCGTTCTGGAAGACTGGCTACTCGGGCACCTCGCTGGACGACATCTCCGCCGCGACCGGCATGAACCGCCCCAGCCTTCGGGCCGCGTTTGGCGACAAGCACGACATCTACGTCAAGGCGCTGAACGACTATTGGGAACGCAAGTTCAACCTGATGCACAAGGCCTTCGCCAGCGGCGGCAGCCTGGCCGAGACCTTGATGAAGGTTTACGACGCCGCGCTGTCGATTTATTTCTCCGGCGACGACCAGGTGCTGGGATGCTTCGTGGTGGGCACGGCGATTACCGAGGCGCCGGGCGATCCGCAGATCCAGAAGCTGGCCGCGGATGGTTTTCGCAAGCTGGATGCCGATTTCGAAGCGCGCTTCAAATTGGCACGCAGCGCAGGCGAGTTGAAGCCCGATGCCGATCCCAAGGCGCTCGCCCTGCTCGCCTCCGCCACCATGCACTCGCTGGCCGTGCGCGCCCGCTCCGGCAGTTCAAAGGCGGAGCTGCGCAAGCTGGCGCAGAAGGCGGTCAGCGTGATGTGCGAGTGACGGGCCGATCGTGAGCAACGAGCTCCCCGACCTCCTGGCCGACCGGCTCGAGGTCGTCTTCTGCGGCATCAATCCGGGCATGACGGCGGCCACGGCCGGCCATCATTTCGTGAGCGGGAGCAATCGCTTCTGGCGGGTGCTTCATCTCGCGGGATTTACGCCCGAGCAGATCGCACCCGCGCGGGATCGCAGCATCCTGCGCTATGGCTATGGACTGACGACGGTGGTGTCCCGGGCGACGGCAGCTGCCGATGAGTTGTCGCCCCGCGAATTCACCGCGGCCGCTGCAGCATTCAAGCGGAAGATCGCGAGCCACGCGCCGCGTTTCGTGGCCTTTCTCGGCAAGGCGGCTTATGCGGGACTTTCCGGCCAGCGTGAACTCAACTGGGGAAGACAAGCGATGGGCTTCGAAGGCGCGATCGTGTGGATACTGCCCAACCCCAGCGGCAGGAATCGCGCTTTCACCCTCGACGGTCTGGTGGCTGCGTATCGCGAGCTTTATCTGGAAATGATGGCGCCCGCAGCGCACAACGTGCGGACGGAGAACTAGGGTGGGTCAAAGGAAAGCTGCGCCGATCAGCTGGCCGGGCAAGCCCTTGTCGCGTGCCTTCTTCCAGCGCCCGGCCACCACGTTGGCGCCGCGACTGCTCAATAAAGTGCTGGCGTCCGCGGATGGCCGGGCGGGACGGATCGTGGAAGTGGAAGCTTATCTCGGCGCGCTCGATCCGGCAGCGCACACGTACCGCGGAAAAACGCCGCGCAATGCCGTCATGTTCGGACCGCCGGGGCATATGTATGTCTACTTCACCTATGGCATGCATTGGTGCAGCAACTGCGTCAGCGGTCCGGTGGGTAGCGGTTGCGGCGTACTTATCCGCGCCCTCGAACCCATCCACGGCCTCGCACAAATGCGTGCAGCGCGGCCCCACACCTTGCTCGATCGCGACTTGTGCCGCGGGCCCGCCCGGCTGACGCAGGCGATGGGTATCGACAGCGCACAAAACGGCATCGACCTGGTGGTGGGGCTCGAGGGTTTCGCCATCGTCGACGATGGCGTGGCGCCGCCCAAAGATCCGCTGGTAAGTCTGCGCATAGGCATCAGCGTGGGCAAGGAACATCCATGGCGCTGGAGCGTGCGCGGCAGCCCTTACGTCTCCGGCTCGTCGGCACAGCGCGGCTGACAGATCACGCGCGTTAACGGCGATTGCACATGGATTGCATCGGAACTAACACAAGGCCGCGTAGTATCAATCTGCGCTTCAACCATAGGCTCTCCAGGCACCGCATGTCTTGGCAGATGCTTCGGTAAGCGCAACGGGGCAGTGTCCCAATGCGTTTCATGGGACCCACTGCCCCTCTTTTATGCGCGGCGCGAAAGTGAGATCACTTCCCAGGCATGGCACTCGTCATGGAAGCCGCAATGTCCCGATGCGTCGCCCGCCACTGCGCCAGCGAAAAGGCGTGGATATGTTGATCCTTGCCGCTGTAATAGAGCGTGGAAAGATCGGGCGTAAGCCGCGCCTCGATGCCCATCGGGCCCAGCGGCTGCGGCGCACTCCAGCCCTGCGGCGTGGCGACGCTGATAAGTAGCGCGCTGCCACTGGACGCCGTCGCCGGTGGCCGCGACGAGCTGAACACCAAGAAGGACTGATCGGGCGCGACCGCCGGGTCATAGTCGCCCGCCGTCCCGTCGCTGAAACTC
Source organism: Dyella sp. 01N36 (assembly GCF_056399745.1). NCBI lineage: Bacteria > Pseudomonadati > Pseudomonadota > Gammaproteobacteria > Lysobacterales > Rhodanobacteraceae > Dyella > Dyella sp. 01N36. Next base: position 56,546 of record NZ_JBFTRY010000010.1, on the reverse strand, counting down.
AAGGGACTCGGCGCCTGGTACTCACCGTGCTGCCAGCGACTGAGATACAGCCGGAACTTGCCGGTGCCGGGATCGGGCTTCATGAAATACAGGCTGCCATCGGCCGCGATGGCCGGCGAGAAGATCGCGTTGCCGTCATTGATGATGTCCGGCAATCGCTGCGGCACGCCCCACCCTTGCGCCGTGCGATCGACCCGCCACAGGTTGCCACCACGTCCGGGCCTGGGCTTGCCCATGAAATAGCCGTCCAACGCCGCGCCATCGTTGTGCGCCGGCCGGTTGGATGCAAACACCATGTACGAGCCATCCGGCGCCATCGCCGGCTCCAGGTCCATCCACGAGGCGGAGAACGGCGCCAGCGTCGCCGGCATCCAATCCGCCGTGCCACGCTCGGCGACATAGAGATGCCGCTCGGCGCCCTCGCCACGGGAGAACACCACCGATCGTCCATCAGGAGCGAATGCGGGCGAAGCATCTTCGACCTGTTGCCAAGGGTCGGTGGCATGGGCTGTACCAGCGACGAGGAGAGCAGCCAGCAAGATCGTAGGGCGCATGGTGTGGGTCCGTCGGGAGATTCGCCAAGGCTAGGGGCGATCTCGCCGGACGGTCCACGCATCTGTGTCGACCGGCTTCGCTTGGGTGACCAACGGCCTGCGCTGGAGGCCGAGCGGTCTGCAGCGATGATGGGCGCCGAGGTATACGCCTTGCGCTCGGAGATCTCGACCGAGAACAGCGGCGCATCATTCATGCGATGTTGCAGGACAAGGTTGCCATGCACATCCATCACGGACACCGCGACCGGCACCTTGACTCGCGCTGCCTCGGCTTCCACGCGTTCCGCCAGGGCCTTCGCTGTCGCAAGCAGGTCCATACGTCACTCCTTTCGAAGACAGTCACTGGCCCAGTTGGCCGATGTAGTAGGCAAGACGTTCTTCCACATCGCCCGGCTTGTGGAAGCCCTTGGCCATCAGCGCCTTGATGCTCTGCTGCGCGTGCTCGCGGCCAATCGAGGCCATGCAGGTATCCCACCCGGCGCCGATCTCCACGTCCGGCGGCAGCTGGGTATTGACCAGGCGCTTGGTATTGGCCAGCGCCCATTTGTCGAAGCGCGAGATGCGCAGCGCAAGCGCCTCCACGAAGTCGTCGAGTTCGGCATCGGGCAAGGCGCGATTGACGTAGCCATAGGCGGCCGCCTGATCGCCGCCAAGATCTTCCGAGCTCAGCAGCACTTCCAGTGCACGATTGCGGCCGATCAGTTGCGGCAAGCGCGCCATCGGCCCACCACCCGCCACCAGGCCGACGCCCGCCTCCCACTGCGAGATGATGGTCTTTTCGCGACTGGCAAAACTCATATCGCAGGCGAGCGTGAGTTCGCTGCCATTGCCCGTCGCGCGACCGCGTATGAGCGCAATCGACGCCACGGGTGCATGCGTGAGGCGCACCAGCACGTCCGGCCATGGCGGCAAGCCGGTAGGCCCGTTCGGCATGCTGGTCAAGTCCTCGAACCGTGCGTTGAAATCGGAGTGGTTGAGGAAATAGCCGTCTACGGCACTGTCAAATACCACGACCCGAACCTGCTCATCCGCTTCGATCGCGTTGATGACGTCCTGGAAGTCTCGCACCATGGGCGGGCCCATGACGTTGATGGGCGGGTTGTCGATGGTGACGCGCCAATACGCGGGAGTGCGACGCGTGATGCGAAGTTGCGCGGAAGGCTGGCTGTCATTCATGGCGGCTCCTGTCGCTGGCATGGGTGAAGGCAGCTGCCAGTGTCCCGCCAGCCATGGCGCCAGGCCACCACACTTTGGTATCGCTACGAACCCGTCACGCTGGCTGCGATCGCGCAACACTCATTGGGCGACACCTTGGTGCCATGGCGTGCACCAAGGCGTCTGCCTGGCATCGCGTCTCGACACGGCGGCGGCGATTTTGTGGGAGCGCACCCTGTGCGCGACAGCCTTTGGCGAGGACGCCCGGGACCGTGGTACACCGAAGCGCCGCTGTCGCGCACAGGATGCGCTCCCACAAGAAGCGCGGCACCTCGCGCCAGCCTTCCTGCTCGCCACCGGCTTATTCGTCCATGGCGGCCATCGGCACCAGCAGGCCGCGCTTGAGCGTGCTCAGCGCGACGCGCGTGTGGAACCGGCGCACATTCGCGTTCTCGGCAATCATGCGTTGCATCGACGCTTCGAAGTCATCCACGTCGCGCGCGATCACGATCAGCACGTAATCACCTGCGCCCGTGACGTACCAGGCCTCCTGGATGAAGGACTGGGCGGCAATCCACTGCTTGAGGCTCGCCAGCAGCTCCGGTCGTTCGCGCTCCACTTCCACATCGACAATCATCGTCAACGGGTGACCGACGCTCATCGGGTCGACTACCGCCACTTCCGCCGTGATGACGCCCTCGTCGCGCATCCGCGCCATGCGGCGCTGCACGGCCGAAGCCGATAGTCCGACATCCGCGCCGATCAGCTCGGCCGGACGGCGTGCGTCCTTTTGCACGATGGCCAGGATGCGTCGATCGATCTTGTCCAGCGGCGGGGCCATGGGCGCGAAACCTCCGTAAGGCGGGGAAAAATCCTGTCTTGCCTTGCACAATCGCGGCCTGGCCGCGCGAGCGCACCCTAGCATAGCTCGCACCGTCCACCACCGAAGCGTGCATTCGTCTCATGAGGCTCCTGTATCAGTCCCATTCGCCATATGCGCGAAAAGTGCTAGTCGCCGCGCACGAAATCGGTCTCGCCAACCGGCTCGACGTGATCCATCACGAAACCAGCCCGACCGTGCGCAACAGCGAGGTGTTTGCACTCAATCCGCTGGGCAAGGTCCCCGTGCTGATCTGCGATGACGGCACGGTCTTGTTCGATTCCAGCGTGATCTGCGAATACCTGGATGGCCTGCATCAGGGCCGCCCGCTCATTCCTGCCGAGCCAAAACAACGCTTCGTCGCGTTGCGAAATCAGGCCATCGCCGTGGGTATCGCCGATGCCGGCATCGCCGTGCGTTGGGAAACCACGCGCCGGCCCGAGGCGTTCCGTTGGACACCGCTGCGGGATGGGCATCTGCAAAAGATCGAGGCTGCCTGCGATTTCCTCGAAGCGCATATCGGCCATGAGCCAGACATCGACATCGGCGATATCGCACTGGCGACGGCGCTCAGCTGGATCGAATTTCGCCAGATCCTCGCCTTCCGGAACGGCCGCCCGCGGCTGGCCTCATGGTACGAGCGCATCGGCGAACGTCCATCGATGAGGGCCACCGGCTTCGCAGGCGACACCGTCGATGCTGCGCCAGTCGCCGATGCCAACACGGGAGGCTCGCATGCGCTGGCCGTGGCTTGACCTGCTGTTCCTGCATGGCCATATCGTTCAACCGTTGCCCACGCCCGCTGCCGAGGCGGATGAAAGCTCGGCCAAGTCTGGCGAGACGGAGCAACCAGCGTCCCCAGGCTTCGGTCGATGCAGCCTGGCCGCCTTGCGGCTCTGCCTGGGTATCGGCGATGGCGCCATTCGCACGCAATAAGTCCATCCGGCGGTCGTCACGGCGCGAGTGAAGCATGCACAGGGCAGCCACCGCATCAAGCGGATGGCTCCGCATCGCTGCGGAGCCAGGTCATGCTCAGTGCCGGTGATCGGACAACTTGGGCGTCGCGATGAAGCCGTGACGCTTGCCGGTCGTATCGAAGTACTCGCCCGCGACCACGCCGAAATTATTGATCGCCGTGACGATCGTTGCTGCGGCGCCCGGCAGGTCGAGTGTCTGGAACTTGCCCTTGGTTTCGACGAAGCCGTGGATCGCCCCGCTCGGCTCGGTGTAGTAGCCCGCGATCACACCGTTGTCGGTGATGCCGAAGGCGACGCTGCTCGCGGCGCCGGGCACATCGACGTTGGTGATCTTGCCGTTGGCGCTGCGATAGTAGCCGTGCGTCACTGCCGGATCGTTGTCCCAGTAGCCGACGATCTCGCCGCTGCCATTGATGCCCAGCGGATAGGTATCGCGCGCGCCGGGCACGTCGATCGGCGTGTCCCAGCCAAAGCCGCGGCGCAGGACGCCGTGATAGATGCCGTCGGCGTCCCAATACACGCCGGCGATGGCGCCAAATTCATTGAGACCGTCCACGTTCGAGTTGAGATGGCCGGGGAAGTCCACCGTGACGGTGCGCTTGCCGATGATCACAAAGCCGTGCTGCCGCCCTGCTGCGTCCGTGTAACCGCCGAAGGTCTGACCCAGGTCGGTGGGGCCGCCGGCTGCACTGAAGTAGGTGCCCATCAGCGCGGGATCCAGTGGCTCGAAATGGCCGTGTCGATAGGCCATGGCGTGCGAGGTGCCTCCATTGACGGCGTATTGCCCCGCCACTTCGCCGAAATCGTTGATGCCCCAGAAGATCGTCAACGACGAGCCCGGTACATCCAGCGTTTGATAGCTATAGGTCACGGCCTGGTTGTTGGACGACGCTGCGGCAACGCTGGTGTCCGCCATCGCGGCGGTGGAAAAGCCGGCCAGCGCAATCGCCAGCAGTCCAGCGGCCCTTGTGAGAACGCCGTGCGTAGAGCGATGATTCCACATGATTTCATTCCTCTGTAGGGTGCGACGGGCGATGGCCTTCCCAGGGTGTGCAGCCGTTCCGAATCACGCCATCTCTCCCTACAGCGCAAAGCGGGAGCATTTACCGACACGCTCTGCGCAAAGTCAGCCAGCGGATATCCAGGGCGCATGACCGCCGACTCGCCCATCACCGAAGTGCTCGCGCGCGCCGCCCACGGTGACGCCGCCGCGCTCGACACGCTGATCCCCAAGATCTATGCCACGCTGCATCGCCTCGCCCGCCACCAGCGCGCGCGCGAAGCGGCGCACACGCTGGAAACCACGGCCCTGGTCCACGAGGCCTATCTGAAGCTGGTCAGCCAGGACGCCGTCTCGTTCACCGACCGCGGGCATCTGTATGCGTATATGAGCCAGGTGATGCGCCACATCCTGATCGACCACGCAAGGCGCAGGAAGGCGCAGAAGCGCCAGGCGCCCGAGATGACCGCGGGCCAGGATTCGTCGGACATCATCGACGTGCTGGCCATCGACGAAGCACTGACCCGGCTGGCAGCGACCGACGAGCGACTGGCTCGCGTGGCGGAACTGCGCCTGTTCGCCGACTTGTCCAGCCCGGATATCGCCGAGGTGCTGGGCGTCAATGCACGCACTGTCGAACGGGACTGGTTGAAGGCGCGTACCTTTCTCAGCGCCTGCCTGATGCCCGAGCCGAGTTGATGTCGGTAGTCGCGCGGTAAATACGCTATAGAGGTAGGTCACCGAACCGGAAATGCGCCGCCGATGATTTCCGCCTTCTCCCAACGCTGGCACGAGATCGAACCGCTGATCGACCGGCTGTTCGACGTGCCCGTCGCCAAACGCACCGAGTGGCTGCGCCAACACTGCGCAGACGCCACCTTGCGGACCCTGGTCGTGCAGGCGCTGGACAACGCATCGGGCATCGAAGCGCTGGAACGCGGCATGGCGCAGTGGCTGCCTGCGCTCGCCGACGAGGCCGCGCAGGCGCTGCCGACCATCGCCGGCTATCGCGTGCTTCGCTTTGTGGGCGCCGGCGGCATGGCCAGTGTGTTCGAGGCCGAGCGCGAGCTGCCAGGCGGTCCGCAGCGGGTGGCGCTCAAGCTGTTGCGCATCGATGTGCACGATGCGGACGAGCGTCGTCGATTCCTGCAAGAACAGCGCATTCTGGCGCGGCTGCAGCATCCGCATATTGCCCAACTGCTCGATGCAGGCTTTTCGCCCACGGGCACGCCGTTTCTCGCCCTCGAATATGTGGCGGGCGACAACCTGGTCGCCCATGCCCAACGCATGCACCTGTCGCGGCGCGAACGGCTGGCACTGTTTATCGATGTCTGCGCCGCGGTGGAGCACGCGCATCGCGCCCTGATCGTGCACCGCGACCTGAAACCCAGCAACGTGCTGGTGGGGGCGGATGGTGGCGTGAAGCTGGTGGATTTCGGCATCGCCAAACTGCTCACCGGCGATGGGGAGCGCACGCGCACCGAGGCACGACGTCTCACGCGTTCCTATGCGGCACCGGAGCAGTTTGCGGGCGACGTGGCGACGACGGCGATCGACGTCTATGCCCTGGGCATCCTGCTTGCCGAGTTGTTGGAGGAAAAGGCGCCGCGCAGGGACGGCGAGCACGGCATCGACGAAGAGGCATGGCGGCGAACGCTGGGCGTCGATCTGCACGCCATCGTGCAGCAGGCCACACGTGCAGAACCCGCTCGCCGCTACGCAGGCGTCGCGGCCTTGAGCGACGATGTCCAACGCTATATGGATGGCAAGCCGCTGCAGGCGCGCGCCGATACGCTGAGCTATCGCGTTCTCATGTTCACCCGCCGGCATGCACTCGCCGTGTCGCTGGGCGCAGTGATTGCCGTGCTGCTCGCTACCGCGACGGCTGTCGGTGTGTACGAAGCGCGCGAGGCCAGTCGCGCTGCGAACACAGCGCACGCACAAGCGATCGCCGCCGAGAGCGAAGCGCAGCGTGCGGGCGCGCTCAAATCATTTCTGGAAGGTCTGTTCGATAGCTCATCGCACGGCACGGAAGCAAATGAGACGGCACAGGAACTGCTTGCGCGAGGACGCGAACGCGCCGACCGTGACTTTGCCATGCAGCCTGCCCTGCGCGCGGAAATCATCGCCCTGGTCGGCGATCTCGAACGCCGCAGCGGTCATCCGGAACGCGCCTGGCTGCCGCTGCAGGAAGCGGCTGCACTTGCCAACATGCAGTTTGGTCCCACCGACCCGCGCACCCTGCACGTCGAATACCTGCTGGCCAAGGAAGCCGACGAGCTGGGCCGCGTTCGCGACGCCACCGCAAGATTGCAGCACGCCATCGAGGCGTTCGAGCGAGGCCCGCATCGGGATTCCACCGAAGAGGTCCTCGCGCTGGCCTGGCTGGCCGGGCTGGACGAGCGTATCGGCGAATCCGCCAAGGCCATCGAGGTGGGCGACAAAGCGCTCGCCCTTGCACGGCGCTCGCTACCGGTGGACAGCGATGCACTGACCGAGGCGGTGATGAATCTGGGCTGGATCCAGATGGATGCCGGCCACGCCGACAGCGCCGCGCCGTTGCTGCGCGAAGCGCTGGCCCGCAAGCGCAGCCATCTGGGCGCCGGCCATGCCGAGGTAGCCGATGCGATGACCATCCTGACCTCGGACCTGGTCAAGCAGGGCCGCTATGCCGAGAGCGAACAGACGATGCGCGACGCGCTCGATATCGATGCCAACGCCTACACGCACCCCAATGCGCACACGGCGTGGCACCTCAACGACCTGGCCAATGTGCTCGCCTACGAAGGCAAGTTCGACGAGGCCAGCGTGTTCTACGCCAAATCCGTGGCCATCGACCAGGCGCTGGCGCCGGCCGGCGCGCTCAATGAAGCCATCAGCATCGGCAATCTGGCGCGGCTGCAATTTACGCAAGGCGCATATGCCGCCGCCGAAACCGGGCTCAGGGAGTCGATCAACCGCAAGCAAAGCTTGCTGGGCGCCGACTATGCCGACAACGGGCGCAGCTATGATCGAGCCTGCCTCGCGCAGGTGCTGATTGCACGCACGCATCTGGACGAGGCGCGGCTCATCATCGACAGCGCGCTGCTGGAAGCGCGGCAGCGACACCGCGACGCCCACCCCGACATCGCGTTTGCGCTTACCGTCGAAGCCCAATTGATGGCCGCGCAAGCGGCGAAAGAGCGCGCTGCCGCAGTCGCGGGAGAAGCGGTTGCCATGTATGCCGGCCTGGACGACCGTCATTCGGAAAAGGCCATACGCGCGGACCTGCTGTTCGCCGACACGCTGCATGCGCTGGGTCGCAACGACGAGGCTGCCGCCCAACTGGGCAAGGCTTTGGATGCGGCCAAGGCGATCACGCCACGAGCAACCGCACTGATGGCCTTGATCGATGCGCATCTGGCCCGTGTCGATGATGCGCTGGACCAACATGCCGAGGGCGATCAACGGCGCGCTGAGGCCACGTCGCTGCTGGCCGAGCTGCAAGCAGGCCCCAACAGCGACCGCGACGCCGCGACACGCTGGCTTGCCGGCATCACGACCAGGCCACGCAGTCCATAAAAGCTCCGGTTGTTACCCTGCCCGATGCGGTGCGACCAGGCTCGTATCCTGGCGATTCGCCCACCGGTTCAACCAGGCACACAACACCAGCAGTACGGCAGTGACGAAGAACACATCGCGCAATCCCACCCACGCGCCGATCTGGCCGCCGATCAGCGGCCCTATCACTTGACCGGCAAATTGCGCGGATTGCAGATAACCCAGCGTCTTGCCGGTCTTGCGGTCCTCGACCAGGGCGCGCACGCCCTTGGCCACCGCGGGCAGCATGCCGGCCATCGACATGCCCATCAGCCCGCGCAGCACGGCCAGTTGCCACCACTGCGTCACGAACGCCTGCGGCACCATCAGCAGCGCCGTGACCAGCAGACATCCGATGATCACCTTGTTGCTCCCGACGCGATCGGCCAGGGAGCCAAGCCGCGCTGAAGTGAGCATGCTGCCGAAGGCGGACGCTGCCATCACGATGCCGGCCATGCGCGCGAGGTGGTCGTGCGGCACGCCAAGCTGGGCGATATAGACCGTGATGATGGGCTCGATCGACATATTGGCAAGCAACACCATCATGGCTGTAACCAGCAGGGTGACGATCAAGCCCTTGTGCGCCATGCCGGTGGTGTCGTCGCTGCTGCCCAGCGGCGCGCGAGTGTCCAACTCGTGGTTGAAATCCTCCCGCACGAAAAAAATCGTGACCAGGGCCGCCACGCCGATCACGCCGCCGCCTACGAAGAACGTGCCGCGAATACCGACGAGATCCGGCAGAAAGCCGCCGACCAGCGGTCCGATCAGACTGCCGGACAGCGCACCGATCGACAGCACGCCGAGCGCCCAACCCGACCGCTCGCGTGGCGCCTGCGTGCCGACCATCACGGTAGCCGCCGACGCATAGCCACCCACCAGGCCAGCCACCAGGCGCAGCGTCACCAGTTGCGTGACGGTATGCGCGGTGCCGATCAGCGACATGACAATCGCCATGCCGATCGCCGCGCGCACCAGCATGGGTTTGCGGCCGTAGCGATCCGCCAGGTGGCCCCACAGGGGCGCGGTCAGCGCGGTGCCAAGAAACGTCGCGCCGAAGGCGATACCCGACCACTGCACAATCGCCGATGGTGTATGAGCGCCCAGCTGCTCCACATAAAGCGGCAGGAACGGCAGCAACATGCTCAGACTCACCAGCGTGGTGAACGAACCAAACACCGCGATGGCAAGATTGCGCTTCCAGTAGGCCTCGTTGCGTTCGGCGTAGCTGGCGGTAGCGCGATTCAATGGGACGGACGGCTGGGATGCAATGATCTGGGCGGACATGCGTTCGGTTCGACTTTCGTGGCAACGTTGACTCGGCGCAAGCGTTCGATGGCGCGATCGCTCGCGCCACCGCAGGCGTTATTTCTTTTCCGCGGCGCGTTGCGCTCGGAATTCGGCGGCTGGCAGTCCACCCCAGCCCCAGTTTTCCATCTCCACTTCATCGATGACGACGAAGGTCGAATCCAGCGGCTTGTGCAGCACGTCGAGCAGCAGCTGGCTCACGCCCTTGATCAGCAGCGCCTTCTCTTCGGCGGTCACTGCGCTGCGGCCCGGCGCGGAACCCTCACGGGTGACCTTGATGTTCACGATAGGCATGGTCTTCTCCTTGAAGTAATGCACGGTGGACGAAATGCCACCTCGTTACGGCGGCAAGGGGTGGACGTTTGCCCACCCCTCGTGAGGACTTAGTGACCGGCGCTCTGGCCACCGTCGACGTGCAGGATCTCGCCGGTGACAAAGCCCGCGTTGTCGAGGTAGATCACCGCGTCGGTGATGTCGGCGATATCGCCCATGCGACCCACCGGGTGCAGGCCCGCCAGCGCACCGTGCGTTTCCACGCCGTGCATCGGCGTCTTGATCACGCCCGGCGCCACGGCGTTCACGCGGATGCCGCGCTTGGCGTACTCGATGGCGAGCGAACGCGTGGCGGCGTTCAGGCCACCCTTGGTGAGCGAAGCGAGCACCGAGGGCACGCCGTCGATCGCGTGATCGACCAGGCTGGTGGTGATGCTGACGATGTGGCCGCTGCGCTGCTTCTCCATCTCCGCAATGGCGAACTGCGTGATGTGGAAGAAGCCGTTGAGATTGACCGAGATATTGTCGGCGTAGTCTTGCTCGGTGAATGCGGTGAACGGCTTGGCGGTGAAGATGCCGGCGTTGTTCACCAGCGTGTCGATGCGACCGAAATGCTTGATCGCCTCTTCCACCACGCGCTTGGCCACGGCACGGTCGCCGATATCACCGGCCACCGTGATCACGTCCGGATCGCTGGACGGCTTGATCGAACGCGAGTTGGCGACCACGCGATAGTTGCGGTCGCGGAATGCCTTGACCAGGCCCGCGCCAATGCCTTGCGACGCACCAGTGATGACGGCGACTTTCTGCTGATTGCTCATGAGTGTTTGCTCCAGATGGGGTTGGGGGATTCAGTTGAAGACTGATCGGCTTCGTTTGCCGACACCCACAATTTAGGAGCGCAACAGGCGTTCGAGAATTCCTGCTACTCGGCAGACACTCTTCCGCGTGGCGGTTGAATCAGCGTTTCCGGCGGGGAGGCCGCGTCCTTGGCCAGGGAGGCGAAGCGTGCGCGCAGGCGCGGCAAGGCGAAGTCGACGAAGGCCCTCACCTTGGGCACGGCAAGTCGTCCGTACGGCGACACGATGTTGACGGGAAACGGCGCCGGCTCCTCATCGGCCAGCAGCACCTGCAACTTGCCCTGTTTGATTTCCGGCGCCACGTGGTAGGACAGCAGGCGTGTCACGCCGTATCCATCCACCGCCGATTCAACCGCTGCGCGAATGTTGTTGACCACCAGTCGCGCCGTGAACGACACCGAACGCGACACGGACGAGCCTTCCAGTGGCGGAAAACTCCAGGAATCCATGCCCATGTTCTCCATCGCGATGATCTGCTGCTTGCCCAGGTCGGCGATGCCGGCAATGCGCGGGTGCGTGGCCAGGTACCGCGGCGACGCCACAATCACGCGGCGCACCTCGCCGATGGGATGCGCCACCAGGGTGGAGTCGGACAGATGGGTGATGCGCAGGGCCAGGTCCATGCCCTCCTCGACCAGGTTGACCGGCCGCTCGAGCAGATGGAGCCGCACATTCACGGTGGGAAATTCATCCATGAAGGCATCGACGATGGGGCGCAGGATTTCCACGCCGGAAAATACCGTGGCGGAAATCGTCAGCGTGCCGCGTGGCACCGAACGTTCGCCAGCCGCATTGCGATCGGCTTCCTCAAGATCCGCCAGCAGCTTGCGGCAGGCGATGGCGTAGCGCTCGCCTGCTTCGCTCAATTTGATCGAGCGTGTGGTCCGGTGCAGCAAGGGCACGCCCACGTGGTCTTCGAGAAACGCGATGGCGCGACTCACGGCCGCCGCCGAACGCCCGGTCTTGCGGCTCGCGCCGGCGAGGCTGCCCTCGTCGAGCGCGGCGACGAAAACCTTCATGGCATCGATGCGATCCATAGGACGAGCCTTGCCTGTCAGCGCGAAAACGTGGGTCGGGGAAGTGTCCTACAACTGGTCCAATCGCGCATCGAACCCTTCAACTCAGCCCGTGGCTTGCCGCCATTCGCCGATCAAGACCTGCATCAATGAGCGCGTGGACATGGCGCGCGCCAGCGGCGCGCCCTGCCCGGCCCAGTGTGCGCCATAACCTGCTTCACCGGCCGCGCGGCCCGCTGCATTCAGTGCCTTGCCTGCGTCGTAGGCGATCGGATAGTCGGGTACGTCGGCGTTGGGCACGCTGGCGCCCAGCCGCGTGAACAGGCTCGCCAGGCTGCGCGCCGGTCGACCGGAGACGGCACGCGTCATCACGGTGGCGTAGGCAGCATCGCTGGCCAGCGCCTTGCGATAGCCGGCATCGGCGAGGGATTCGTCGGTGGAGACAAAGGCCGTGCCCAGTTGCGCCGCGGCTGCGCCCAGCTTGAGCACGGCGGCGATGCCGGCACCGTCCATGATGCCGCCCGCGGCGATCACGGGAATGCGCACGTTTTCCACCAGCAACCGGGTCAAGGCCAAGGTGCCCAGCTGGCTGTCCTCATCATCGGGATCGAACATCCCCCGATGACCGCCCGCCTCATAGCCCTGCGCAATCACCGCATCGATGCCGGCGGCTTCCACCGCCTTGGCTTCGCGCACATTCGTGGCCGATGCCATCAGGTAAATGCCGGCGCCATGGAGCGCCTTGATCTGTTCGGCCGTGGGCAGACCAAAATGAAAGCTCACCACGGCCGGTCGTTCCTCGACCAGCATGGCGAGCATGTCGTTGTCGACCAGGAAAGACGTGTAGATCTCGCCCAGCGACGATGGCGGGGTCGCCCCGAAGCGTTGGAACTCCGGCGCGAGTCGCGCGATCCAAGCCGCCTGCCTGGCGGCATCCGCATGCGCCGGCCGGTGCACGAACAGGTTCACATTGAGAGGGCCCTTGCTCAGCTGGCGAAACGCGTGGATGGCTTCACGCGCCTTGCCTGCCGTCATGGCGCCCACGCCCAGCGAACCCAGGCCGCCGCTATCGCTCGCCGCTGCCGCCATGGCCGGAGACGATATGCCGGCCATGGGGGCCTGGATGATGGGCACGCTGATGCCGATCGCGCGGAGCAATGATGAAGACGCGGCATTCGCCATGACGGGCCACTCCAGGCTCTGGGGGGATGCATGCGACTTTACGCGCCCCGCCCGTCACCTCGAAACCATCAGAGCCGGCAGTCAGTCTTCCATCGTGCGGAACAATCCCCGCACGCCGCTTCAGGCCTTGGCCACGCCGTAGCGCGACGCGGGCTGCGAATGGGACAGGTTGGGCATCAACTTCTGGCGCGCGTCTTCATAGGCGCTCCAGTCACCCGCATCGGGCAAGGCCGGCACGGTGAACACTTCGCCCTGGTCCAGGCCTGCCAGCGCCGCGTCCACCATGTCGGCAGCCGACATCACCCATGCCGGCGGCAGGTTGCTGACCGGATGGCCGAGCACGTCCCAGAACTCCGTCGCGGTCGCACCCGGCAGTACGGCCTGCACACGCACGCCCTTGTCCGCCAGCTCGTGCTGCAGGGAGCGGGTGAAGGCGAGCACATAGGCCTTGCTGCCGCCGTACACGCCGTTGAGCAGTTCCGGCGCCACCGCCACGATCGAGGCGATGTTGATCACCGTGCCATTGCCCCGCTCCACGAGGCCCGGCACCGCTGCATAAGTGAGGCGCGTGAGTGCGTTGACGTTGAGCGAAATCATCTCCGACATGCGCGCCACATCCGACTGCAGCAGCGGCGTGGCGGCGCCGAAACCGGCGTTGTTCACCAGCACGGTGATGCTGCGATCGGTGCGCAGCAAGTCTTCCACCTTGGCCAGATCGGCGGGCTCGCTGAGGTCGGCGGGAAAGACCTGCACGCTGCGGCCGGTCGCGTCGGTCAGGCGGCGCGCCAGCTCGGTCAGGCGTTCGCGGTTGCGCGCCACCAGGATCAGGTCATGGCCGCGGCGAGCCAGGCGCTCGGCGTAAATGGCACCAATGCCCGAGGAAGCGCCAGTGATCAGGGCGGTGCCCTTGGTTTGCGTCGTCATATCGATACTCCACAGCGTCCGGCGGGATGCCGGCGTCTGGAGAACGTTGTAAGCTCTGCGCTTGAAGACTTAAATGTCGCATATGCCACCTTTTAGGCCATAGCGAGGCCGAGCCATGCAAGTCATTGGTTTTGTAATGTTTCCTCAGTTCCAGGCGATGAGCCTGGCGGCGGCTTCGGCCTTCGAATTCGCCAATATCGAGCTGGGCGAGACGGTTTACGACGTGCGTTTCCTGTCCGAAACCGGCGCCACCATCCGCAGTTCGTTCGGCATGGCCACCCAGAGCGAACCGTTTTCAGCGCAGCCGATCGATACCTTGCTGATCTGCGGCGGCGTGGGCGTGCCCGAATCGACGCCTGCGCTGCTCGACTTCATCCGTGAGGCGCCCGCCCGCACAAGACGCATCGCTGCCATCTGTACAGGCGCGTTTCTGCTGGCCGAAACCGGCCTGCTCGATGGACGCCGCGCCACCACGCATTGGCTGCTCGCGCGCGACCTGGCCGAGCGCTTTCCCAAGGTGCAGGTGGAAGAAGACCGCATCTTCATCATCGACGGGCCGATCTGGACCTCGGCCGGCATGAGCGCCGGCATCGACCTGGCGCTGGCCATGGTGGAGAAGGACCTGGGCGCCGAAGTGGCGCGCCAGGTGGCGCGCAAGCTGGTGCTGTATCACCGGCGCGCAGGCGGACAATCGCAGTTTTCCACGCTGCTGGAACTGGAACCCAAATCGGACCGCATCCAGAGCGCGCTGACCTACGCCAAGAGCCATCTGCAATCGGCACTGTCCGTGGAAGAGCTCGCGGCAGCCGCCAACCTCAGCGCTCGCCAGTTCAGCCGCGCGTTTCGCGCGGAAACCGGGCAATCGCCGGCGAAAGCGGTGGAGCATCTGCGCATCGAGGCGGCGCGACTGATGATGGAGCAGACGCGCCATCCGGTCGAAGTGGTGGCGCGTGAAGTGGGTTTCGCCGATCGCGAACGCATGCGCCGCGCATTCCTGCGCGCGTTCGGGCAGCCGCCGCAGGCGATCCGGCGACAGTCATCGCTGCCTGAAGCGGACGAGCTGGCGACGGCCTAGGATGCGGGTCGATCAGCGCGGGCGTGCATGCGGCCGTAAGCGCCGGGCGGCGCGCCGTAGCGCGTCTTGAAGGCGCGCGTGAAAGCCGCTTCCGAGGCATAGCCGGCGAGCTCGGCCGCCCTGCCCGCCGACAAGGTGCCAGCGCGCAGCGATTGCGCGGCCACGGCGAGCCGCACGCCATTGACCCACTCCATCGGCGTCATGCCGCTGATCTCGCTGAAGTGCCGCGCAAAGCTGGCGCGCGAGATATGCGCAAGGTCAGCCAGGCTCTGCAGCGTCCACGCCTGCGCCGGGTCCTTCAGCACGGCATCCACCACGTTGGCCAGCCTTGGATTGGCCAGCAGGCCGAGTATGCCCAGCTGCAGATGTCCGCTCGCCGTCATGCTGCGCAGGATCAGCGTGAACATCGCGCCAGTGACCATCTCGACCACCGCGCCGCCGCCCGGCAGCACGCGCGCCGCTTCATCGCGCAATACCTGGATCAGGCCCAGCAGCGCATCGCGACGATCAGTGCGCACATGCAGCACCTTGGGCAAGCCCGTCCATAACGCGTCCGTCGCACCCGACAGCTCGAACTGGCCGCACAACATGTCCAGTGCCGGGCCCTCGCCGCCATGTTCAATCAGGGTGACGCGTCCCTGCGAGCGGCGGCGGTTTTCCAGCTCAGGCCGACGACCGTCGGCGCCTGCCACGGCGCTGCGCAGGATGTGCGCGTCGCCATAGGGAAACAGCAACACGTCGCCCGGCGCCAGTGCGGTGGTCTTGCCGTCGATCTCCAGCTCGGCGCTGCCCTGCAGGATCACGTGGTAGGGCAAATGGTTCGGCGGCAACGGCGGGTGATCGAGCGTCCACTCCCCGGCAAAGCGGCATTGCAACTCCACCGAACCGGTGGGTGCAATGGCATGGACCAGGCGATCGAGGCCATCCATCGAGGTGAGACTCCGGAGCAAGAGGTTGAGACGCGCGTGTGCGGACCAGCGCGGCCGTCGTTCCTATCATTTTCACACGGTCAAGCTTCTCCCACACCGGTTTCATCAACTCAATCTCGGAGTACATGTCATGAACCGTCTCACCACGATCAACAATATCGCCGACGCCCCTGAAGCCTCTGCCGCACTGTTCGCCGGCATCAAGAAGGCCATGGGCAAAGTCCCCAACGCCTATGCCACGGTCGGCAGCAGCGCACCAAACGTGCTGGCCAACGTGCTGCAGACCAATGCCGTGCTGAAGCAAGGCGAGCTGTCCGCGCTGGAACTGGAAGCGATCAACCTCGCCGTGAGCGAAGCATCGCAGTGTGACTACTGTCTGGCCGCGCACACCACGACCGGCAAGATGGCCGGCTACACCGCCGAGCAAATCATGCAGCTGCGCAAGGGTGGGCTGGAAGGCAACGCCAGGATCGATGCGCTGGTGAAGTTTGCGCTGACCCTGGTCACCACCAGCAACACGCTGTCCGCCGACGCCGTGGATCGCGTCAAGAACGCCGGTTACAGCGATCGCCAGATCGTGGAAGCCATCCTCGCCATCAGCGCGATCCTGTTCACCAACATGGTCAATCGCGTCAACGACACGGTGCTCGACTTCCCGAAAGCGGCGTAACGCACGGGCACGGCCGCGACCCTGATCGCGGCCGTGCCGGTTCAGATGGCCGAGCCGTCCTGGTCCTCTTCGGATCGGCCCATGCAGGCGGGATGACCGCAATGGCACTGGCCCTCGATGTGACCCGAAGCCTGCGCCTTGCGGCAATGGGAGCTGCAGAACTCACCCGGCTTCTCCACATAGCATTGGCAGGGTGGATACGCGCATTGGAAACCGGTCGGCATAGCCAAGCTCCCGTGTTGGAAAACGCTAGCGTAGGCTTCCCCGCCCCTGCATAGGTCACGGCCGCGTCAGCAAGGCGTTGCCGTTTCGATAGGTTCACTGCGACGTCTGGTGTGTCCATCGCATGTGAATCCAGCGTTTGGACAACGGTATATGCGCGACAAGAAGATGCACACACCGATGTCACACGTCCGGGAGTGCGCTGGCACTACGGTCGACGCCACTCCCCTGCGGATCAAGGTGGCAGCCATGAAACAAACCTCTCTCATCATCGCCGCGGCATTGTTGATCTCCGTGCCGGTATGCAACGACCTGTGGGCACAGGCCGCCACATCGGGCGCGTCGCCGTCGGCCAAGAGCCCGGTGTCGGACCAGGAGTTCTTCACCAAGGCATCGAGCGATGGCGCGGGCGAAGTGCAGATGGCGCAACTGGCGCAGCAGAAAGCGTCCTCGCCCCAGACCAAGGCCCTGGCACAGCAGCTGATGAAGGATCACACCGCCGCCAACAAGCAACTGGCGGCACTGGCCAATCGCAAGCACGCCAACGTGGTGCTGCAGCCGCAGCCCTCTGACGTCATGGACAAGTTGCAGAGCTTGAGCGGCAGTGATTTCGACAAAGCCTATGCCTCGGCCATGGTGGGCGGACACCAGAAGGCCATCGAACTGTTCGATGCCGCCTCGCACAGCAGCGATCCGGATGTCGCCGCTTTCGCCGGCAAGACACTGCCCACGCTCAAGCATCACCTGGAAATGGCCCAGGCCTTGTCGCCCGGCCAGCCCTTGAGCACGCCCTGAGCTGTCGCACGGCAGCAGCAAACCACGCGATCCCGCGCCACGGGATCGCGTGGTCATGGCTTGGGCGCCGTCAGTGCGTAGACGCAGCCGGAGCCGGTGAGCTCTGCGGATACGCCGGGCTGGGCGTCATCGCGGTGCTGCTGGGCGACGGCGTCGTGGCGGGCATCGCCGGCGATGGCGCTGCGGAGCTGGCGGGTGCCGGCGGCGGCGAGGCGCTGTCGTCACCCTGGTGACTGCAGCCGGCAACGGCTAGCAAAGCGAGCAACAGCGGCGCACAGACCTTGCGGGTCGGGAAAACCATGTCTTACCTCCATGGGCGTTGGTTCAACTGAGTTTGACGCGATGCGCAGTGATTCACGCACGCGCCTTGCGGGTACGGGCAGCTTTCTTGGCGGCGGCGGAACGGCCTGCTGCACCTTTGGTACGCGCGGCCTTCCTGGCTGCCGCCGATCGCGATGCGCTGGTCCGTTTGCGCGCACTGCTCTTGGCCTGCCTGGACAAGGCAGTGTGGGATGCCGCCGCATGACCTTCCTTCTTCAACGCGCCACTGGTGGCGCGCGAACGGGTGGTAGAGGTCTTGCGGCGATGCTTGGATGCGGTTTCGTCCTGCGCGGCTTTCTTGCGCGTGGCCTTGCTGGCGGTCTTGCTGACCGGCGCTTTCACGCCGGCGCGGCGGGCCTTGGACAAGCCAATGGCGATGGCCTGTTTGGCCGAGCGTGCGCCGTGTTTGCCTTTGCGCACATGCTCCATCTCTTCACGCACGAACTCGCCAGCCTGCGTGCCGGCCGATTTTCCTTGCCGTTTATCGCGCGCAACGGCCTTGCGCGTTTTTGCCTCGGGCATGGGGCGGACTCCTGTTCGAGTGTGTCTAAACGTCTAAGCCACGAGATGTGCAGCTGGCGTCATCCTTTTGCACATCAAGGGAAAACATTCAGTGGACACTCATGCTGATGCCCTGCCGGTCACGCCGCGCCATCGCCCGGTTAACACCTGTCATGCAAGGCTTTGCGAGCCGAGCCATCCCCGCGGGAGAGAGCCATGAGCGCCCTTATCGTTGCCAAGTTCAGCAATCAGTTCGGCGCGGCGTCCGCGTTCGACAAACTGATGTCGCGCGGTCTTCCTCGTCGCAAAGGTGTGGTCCAGTGCGATGAAAGCGTGGGTGGGTGCGCGGCAAGCGCCAGTGCGCCGACCAGCGTGGTGTCGCGCGTCAGCCACCGCGGCGAACGCGAAGGCAAGCAACATCATCTGCGTGAACCCGCCAGCTTGCCGCCGGCGGTCGAGATCGGCTTCGCGGTGCTCAGCGTGGAAATCGATGACGATGCTCAGATCGAGGAAGTCTCGGACATCCTGCGTGGTCTGCACGCTGTCGACGTGCACGTGCTTCCCGGTGAATCGCTGCGGGAAGACGATGCGTCGCTGTGGCCGGAACAGGCCATGGGCAGCCAGACAGACGTGGATCGCGCGATTTTTGCCTCGCAGCAAGGCAAGCCGCGCCTGCATTGAGTCATCAGCTCGCCGGTGGCGCGTCGTATCGGGACAGGCCATCGAGCACGGGACCCAGGGCCTTCATCAGCTTGTTCAGCAGGCGCTCGACCTCCTCTGGTGGCGCACCTTCCTTGCAAGCATGCTGCAACTCGCCGGCGGCCGCGGCGACATCGATCGCGCCGATGTTGGCGGCCGATCCACGCAGGGTGTGGGCCATGCGATAGGCCACAGACGCGTCGTCCCCCTGCCTCGCCTGATGGAATGACTGCTCGAAGTGCGCGTTGCTCTCGAGGAACAGGTGCAGCAGCCGCCGATACAGCGAGGCGTTGTCGCCACAGGTGCGCAGACCCGCCGCTTGATCGATGCCGGGAAGCACAGCCGAGGCCACCACGGTTTCCCCGCCAGGCCCAGGCGATGCAGACTCCGCGTGACGCGGTTTGATCCATCGCGCCATGGTGGCGAACATGCGGCGGATGTCGAGCGGCTTGGCGATGTGGTCGTTCATGCCCGCCGCGATCGCCCTCTCGCGATCGGCAGCGAGCGCGTCGGCCGTCATCGCGATAATGGGCAGGGCGGTGAGGTGCAATTGCTCACGGATGGCGCGCGTCGCGGCGTAGCCATCCATCACCGGCATCTGGCAATCCATCAGCACGCCGTCGACATCGGCATCCTGCCTCAGGCGCTCCAGCGCTTCGCGCCCGTTGCCGGCCGTGACGACTTCGATGCCCGCGCGCCGCAGCAATTCGGTGGCCAGCTCGCGGTTGAGATCGTTGTCCTCCACCAGGAGCACGCGGCTACCGGCGAGCGACACGGCCTCAGGTTGCGACGGATGAGCCGTCATCTGGGTTGAGCCTGCCAAGGCCGGCGCAAGCGCGTTCCGCAACGACTCGCGCAAGCCCTTCGGCGTGATTGGCTTGGTCAGCACATCAAGGCGTGCATCCACCTCCATGGCATGGGCGATGGCAGCGTCGTCGCCCTGGACAAAGGCGATCACCACCAGTTGCTCCGCGCCCGTCGCGTGCGCGGGTTGCTTCAGTTTGTCGATGACGGTTTGGAAGCCGGGCAAGCGCGCATCGATCAGCACGACGCTGTACGGGCGTGCCGCGTCCCTGGCGTCCGCCAGCTGCTGCTGCGTCTGCTCGTCGCTCGCCACCGCATCCACCTCAAAGCCCAGCCTGCGTGCCATGCCGGCGACGACGGCACGCGTCACCGCGCCACCTTCGACGACGAGCAGCCGTGTACCTGCCGGCGCCAGCCACGGCCTCTCACCTGCCCCCTCTGGCGCCGCGCCCACGCGCACTTCGACGTGAAAGGTGGATCCTTGTCCCGGCGCGCTGTCGACCCAGATCGTGCCGCCCATCATTTCCGCCAGTGTTTTGGAGATCGCCAGGCCCAGTCCGGAGCCGCCGTATTTTCGCGTGGTGGACGAATCGGCCTGCACGAAGGGATGGAAAATGCGTTGGCACTGTTCCTCCGTCATGCCGATGCCGGTGTCGCGAATGCGGGCGTGCAGGATCACCTCATCGCCCTCCGCGCCGGACTGCTCGATGCCCACCACGATGGCGCCGTGCTCTGTGAATTTCACCGCGTTGTTGCCCAGGTTGATCAGGATCTGTCCCAGCCGCAGCGGATCGCCGATCCAGTAACGGCGCAGACCCGCGCCGTATTCGAACAGCAAGTCCAGGCCCTTCTCCTGCGCCTTGAGGCCGATGATGCCGGCGACCTGGCCAATCACGTCGTCCAGATTGAACGCCACCCGCTCCAGGCTCATGCCACCGGCTTCGATACGGGAAAAATCGAGAATGTCGTTGATGATGCGCAGCAGGTTTTCCGCGGATCGATGGATGTTCTCCAGGTAGCCGCGCTGCCTGGCATCCTGCGACGACTCCAGCGCGAGATGACTCATGCCGATGATGGCGTTCATCGGCGTGCGGATCTCGTGGCTCATATTGGCGAGGAAGGCGCTCTTTGCCCGTGTGGCCTCCTCGGCCACTTCTTTGGCGTGGCGGATGGCCGCTTCGGCCGCCCTTGCTTCGGTGACATCGAGCAACCAGGCAAGCACGCCCGCTTCGCCGTCGAAATCGATCGGCAGGAACGTCGCCACCATGTCGCGTTCGCGACGCTGCGCATCGTGCATGCGGATCTCTTCATTGGTCACCGAGCCTTCCCGCGCCAGCGTCGCCCAGATATGCGCGCGCGCCGCGGTTTCCACGTAGATCGGCGCGGTACTGTCGCCCAGGCCGGTGCCGAAGGTCTCCACGAATTTCGGATTGGCAAAGCAGATGCGTCCCTGCGTGGAGACCGCAATGCTGATGGGCGAGTTGTCGAGGATGGTCTGCAGGCGCTCCTGGCTCTGCACCAGCGCCATCTCCATCATCCGACGCTCGCTCACGTCACGCACGGCGGCGCAGACGCAACGGCCCTGCCCGTCCAGTTCGGGCAGGAACGACACGCCGATCTCCACCGACAGCTCGCTGCCGTCCCTGCGCCTGCCGCGCAGATCGACATTGCCTCGACCCATCTTGCGGCTGACGCCCTCGGCGAAGAACGCTCCGCGCAGCCCCCGGTGTTTCCCATGGATGCCGGCAGGCACGAGCTGTTCCACCGGCACGCCGTCCAGTTCGCCCTTGGCATAGCCGAAAATGGTCTCCAGACGCGGATTGGCCAGCAGGATGCGCCCCTCCTGGTCGACGATCATCATGCCGTCGGGTGCCGATTCAATGATTCCGCGATACCACGCACGGGCGGCTTCGATGGCGCGCTGGGTGGCCTCCAGCTCCCTGGTTTTCTCCGAAAGCGTGGTGGCCTGCCGCGCGGCCAGTTCGGCGTGCTCCTGGCTCTTGGCGAGCAGACTGCGCAGATCCGCGGCGCGCTCGAGCAGATCCACGTTCATCGCCAGCAGCGGCATCAATTCGTCCAGCAGTTCCAGCTGCGCCTCATCGAATGGCGACAGGCTGGCCAGTTCCACCACGCCCAGCGGTCGATCGTTGCGCAGGATAGCCATCACCACGAGCTGGGCGGGCCTGGTGCCGCCCAGGCCGGAGGCAATCTTGAGGTAGTCCGCCGGCACCTCGCGCAGGCTGAGCGTCTTGCCATCCAGCGCGCATTGTCCCACCAGCCCCTCGCCCAGCATGACGAACTCGCGCGCATCGGCGGCGGCATAGCTGCCTGTCAAACGCAGTCGCTGCATGCCCGGTTCGAAGATATAGAGCGCGCCATGGTTGATCGCCAGCAGGGGCGCGAGTGCGCAGAGGAAGCGATCGGCCAGCGCATCCATCCCGGTCAGCGATTGCAGCTCGCCGGCGATCGCTGCCACGTGTGTCTTCACCCAGCGCCGCGCCGCCATCTGCCGCGCCTCGTCCCGCAAGGTGACGATGGCGCGCGCCAGTTCGCCGGCTTCGTTTGGATACTCCGTATAAGGCACCGCGATATCCAGTTGCCCGGCGCTCAACGAATCCAGTGCGCGCCGAAAGGCGGCGGCGGGTCGCCGGATGGTGCGGCTGATCAGGCTGCCGAACAGCACGCCGGCCACCAGTCCCAGGATCAGCAACCAGACCGTGAGCTGCACGCCGAACAGGTAGCGGGCATTGGCGTTCTTGACCTCGTCGTCGGCCCCTTCCCGCTTGAGGCGTTCAACGCGCTCAAGCGCATGCTTGGCCGCTTCGTCGGCGCGCTGAAATTCCGGCGACACGATCAGATCGGCGGCGGAGCGCCCACTGTCCGCCTTGGTTTCCAGCAGTTCGGCGATGGTATCCACCCGCCGCTCATAGTCGGAGAATGCGAGCTCGAACTCGGCCAGGCTGCGCACAATGGCGTCGCGGTAGATCCTGGTCCTGGCCAGCTCGATTTCGCGTCGCACTAGCGTATGCGCTCCGGCCAGCTGGTACAGCGCCTCCGCGCGCGCCGGACCCTGGCGCATGAAGACGGCTTCGCGCAGATCCTGCCCCATGTCGGCCAGCGCGGCACGTGCCGCCTCGATATGCAGCAGGCCTTGCATGTCCTGCTCGTAGAGCCGGCGCATCTGTTCTTTCTGCAGATGCTGTACGCCAAGGCTGTACACACTCAGCAAGGTCATCAGCAGAAAGATGCCGCCAAACCCCAGCTGCAGTCGTCGACGTAGCGACAGGCGTTGCAGGCGTTCGAGCAGCGCGTTCATGGCGTAGCGTCAGGTCGCCAGGTGATGCGCCGAGCCACTGTGGGCGGCCTCGTCATCGGCAAAACGATGGGCTATACCGCGAAACGTGTCCTGGATGGAAAGAAAGGCATCCACGATGTCGGGATCGAAATCGATACCGCGCTTGGCGGCAATCGCCGCTGCCGCCGCATCGTGCGTCATGCCCTGCTTGTAGACGCGCTTGCTGATCAAGGCATCATAGACATCGGCGACCGCCATCAGGCGTGCCGAGATGGGAATCGCATTTCCTTTGAGCCCCTGCGGATAGCCGCTGCCGTCCCAGCGCTCCTGGTGGCCATAGGCCATCTCCTTGGCGATGCGCAGAAACGACACGGGCGTGGTGAGCCGCTCTTCGGCGCGCTGCAAGGCGTCGCGCCCCAGCGTCGTGTGCGTCTTCATGATCTCGTATTCTTCAGGCGTCAGGCGTCCCTGTTTGAGCAGGATGCGATCGGGTATGCCGATCTTGCCGATGTCGTGCAGCGGCGCCGACTGGAACAGCATCTGGCGCGTGACTTCATCCAGCGTCGCGGCGAAACGCGGGTGATCCTGCAACTTGTCCGCCAGCGCTTTCACGTAATGCTGCGTGCGCCGGATGTGATTGCCCGTTTCGTTGTCGCGTGTCTCCGCCAACGAGGTGAGCGCGACCACGGTGGCCTCCTGGATGGCCGTCACTTCGCGCGTGCGGCGCGAGATCTCCTGTTCGAGAAAGGCATTCTGGTCGCGCAGGAAATCCGCCGCCGCCCGCAGGCGCAGATGGTTGGCCACGCGCGCCATCACCACCGGCGGATTCACCGGCTTGGTGATGTAGTCGACGCCGCCCAGCACCAGCCCGCGCGTTTCATCCTCGGGCGCGTTCAACGACGTCAGGAAGATCACGGGGATGCCGCGCGTCTCGCCATGGGACTTCAGCTGGCGACAGACATCGAAGCCCGACATGCCCGGCATCACCACATCCAGCAGGATGATGTCCGGTTGTTCGGCGGCGGCCATGTGCATGGCGGTCTCACCGTCCGGCGCCTCGATGACGCGATAAAGCGGCGTCAGCAGTTCGCACAGGATCATCCGGTTGTCGGGGGCATCGTCCACCACCAATACGGTGGGGATGCCGGTCACGCCAGTCGCACCCATGGCAACGCTCCTTCCGCATGCGGTGTGATGAGTCGTCGTGGTTGCAGGCCATAAGGCATGTCCAATCCCCCGCGGGGAACCCTGCCGATGCCGCAAAGACGCGACGTGCGCGCTGGTTTCCCAGCCGGAATAAGCGCGCAACCGACGTGAAGATCGCGCGTAGGTCCGTGTCCTCTGCGTGAGCCTCGCCAGATCTGCATCTACTTAGGGGAAATTACTTAGTCATATGCACGTAGATGTTCGCTAGCACCCTGTGTATCCAAGCGTATGAAATAGCCCGGGTCTACGCTTCGCGGGACGCCTCCGGCGCAGGTGATCCCCGACCCCACCCGGCCTGGCGCATCGGCGGAGAACAGCATGGGAACCATGGCGAAAATCAAACACGAAATGTTGAAGATGCTGCCGCCCACCATCTTCTTCTTCGTCATGCTCAATATCGTCCTGCTGGTGCGCGCGCTGCTGACACGGGGAACCGGCCTGTCGCTGCCCACCTTCGCCACGGTGCTCATTTCCGCGCTGATCCTGGGCAAGGCGGTGCTGCTTGCCAATATGCTGCCCTTCATCAACCGCTTTCCGGAAAAACCGCTGATCTGGAACGCGGCATGGAAAACCGTGATCTACACCGTGGTCGCCACCTTCATCCACTACCTGGAGCGTCTGCACGAGTTCTGGAAGGACACGCACGATCTTTCCGCCGCCAATCACCAGCTCGTCGCCAGCATGAACTGGGCACACTTCTGGGCGATCCAGATCCTGCTGCTGGTGTTGATCTTCAACTACTGCGTGTTTGCCGAACTGGCGCGCGTGATCGGCGTGGAGCGGCTGCGCGCGATGTTTCTCGGCCCGCTGCCGCCCAACCCGAATGCGCTGGGTGGTTCTTAGGAAGCAGCCGCGTCCCGGGCTTCCACCACCGTCACCGTGGCGCTGCCCTCGGCTATCGCCAGGCATTGATCGGCTACCGCGGCGACGCCGGCGCGATGGGATACCACAATCAGCACCGTTTGCGACAAGCGGCGCTTGAGCACGGAAAGCACGGACAGTTCCGACTCCGCATCCAGCGCGCTGGTGGCCTCGTCCAGCAGCGCGATCGCCGGCCCGTGCAGCAGCACCTGGGCCAGCAGCAAGCGCTGCAGCTCGCCGCCAGACAGGCGGCTGGACGAACTGTTCAAGGTCGTATCCAGCGCGGTGGATGCATCGGCGAGGCGCTTGCCCAGGCCAACGTCGACCAGCGCCTGCAGCATCATCGCCTCCGTGGCATCCGGCGCGGCCCACAACAGGCATTCGCGCACGGTGATTTGCCACGGTCGCACGCTCTGGCTCACATAGGCCGACTTGCGCACGAGTGCGGCGTAGCTGGCGAAGTCGATGGATTTGCCGCCGACCCTCGCACGGAACATGGCGGGCGTCACCATGCCTGCGAGCACATCGACCAGGCTGCTCTTGCCGATGCCCGAATCGCCGCAGACCAGGGTCAGTTCACCGGGCACCAGGGTGAGTTCGCGCAAGTCCAGCGCCGTGGGCGCCTCAAGCCGAAGCTGATGGATATGCAGGGCCTCGTTCAAGCGTGCCGAAGAGGCCGCCTGCGGTGCCTTGGCCGCAGCCATGCCCACATGGCGAAGCCACAGTTCGAACGCCGGTATGGAAGAGCGAACCTGCTGGAACCCTTGCCGGGTGGAGACGAGATAAGGCAGCAGACGCCCCAGCAACAGGCATACCGCGATCAGGGCGGCACGGTCCACGCCGTGCCATCGATTGGCGATCAGGAAGATCGACGCAATACCGAGCGCTGCCAGCATCTCCAGCGCGAGCCGACCGGACGCGATCAACTCCTGCTGACGTCGATAGCCGCGGCCAAGCCGCTGCGCGATATCGGCGTAATGGGCCTTCTCGGCGTCTTCGCGCCCAAAGGAGCGGATATGCCGCCAGCGCCGCGGGAAATCCTCGCTCAACCAGAACAGGCGCGTGAGATCGGCCACGTATTGCCGGCTCACCACCACCTGCTCGCGACTGCTGATGCGAGCAGCGATCAAGCCGAAAGCCAGCACGAACGGAACCGCCAGCAACAGCGGTGGCGACAACCACAACGCCATGGCCAGCGTCACGGCCGCGGTCATGCCGGCTACCAGCAACTGCAATAGCGCGTTGAAGCCCTGGGTGACGACTTCGATATTGTAGGTGAGCACATTGGCCACCTCGGCCGAGGTGGCATCCGACAACGACGACAGTCGTGCATCGATCAGACGGGCATGCACCGTCTGCCTGAGCGTCATCGCATAACGCCCGCTCAGGCGCGCACCGACGCGCGCAGCCTGCCAACGCAGCAAGGCGAACAGTGCTGACGCCACCAGGAAGGCCACCGCTTGCGTATCGGCCTGGCCGCGCACCAGCCAGCCAAAACCCGACGGCAAGGGCTGGCCCGGCTCGACCAGCGGCACCAGGCAGATCGCAGCGAGATTGCCGATCAGCGCGCTGGCCAGCGACAACGCGACATACCACGCGATGCCGCCAGCCCCGAGGCTGGCGAGCGTGGCAAAAAAAGGCCGCGACAGGCCACGTAACTGCTGATGCGATCGTGCGGTTGCGTTCTGCATGACTAACCAACCACACGACTTCTTACACGCGCCCGTCGCGGCACAGGTGGCACCTGATGACAGTGCAGAAAAACCTCTCGATCCGCTTCAGCTCCCATGCCCATGGGTGCGCGGCGGGGCATGGAAGGTTGCATGCCGCGGCGGTCGCGTCAGCCCAACAGCTGCATCAAGGCGTCGACCGAGTCAGCGGGATGACGGCCACGCCGCAGCTCGTACGCGCCACGCCGCCGGATCGCGCCGACGAACGCGTCCCACCCTGGCTGCGACGCCGCGTAGGGCTGTTCCGCGCGCAGGCGCTCTTCGATCTGGTGATCGGGAATGGCCTGCACCAAGGCCTGCGGATCATCGGCCGACCGGGCCGAAGCGAACACCACGCAGGCCAGCTCCAGCGGCTCCGGCGCCAGCCGACCGTGGCCATGGCGCAGGTCCACTTCGTACTTCTCCACGCCGCTGCGGCGGCGGATCACGGGCGATTGCCCGATCCAGTCACGCAGGCGCTGCTCGTCGACGAAACGCAGGGCGTCCGCCTGCACGTGCAGATAGTTCGCCACGCCGGTGACCTTTCCGCTTGGCGGATGCACGAACACCGCATCCTCGGAAAGAAAGTCCATGCCCCGCAGCAGGCTGTGCAAGGCCAGCGTGGACTTGCCCGCACCGCTGCTGCCCATCACCAGCGCAGCCCGCCCGTGCCAGCCCACGCAGGCGCCGTGCAGCGGCGCCAGTGAAAGCGCACGCGTGGCCAGCGTGAACACGGCGAATTCGATCAGCTCATAACGCAGGTGATACGGACGCACCAGCTGATCGGCGGAGGCCACCACCAGCGCCCGGCGCTGTTCGGGAAACAGCACCGCATAGTTGTTTGCGTCCATCACGCCGCACAGGAAACCAGCCCCCGACTGCATGCGCGCCGGCGGGAGATCCTCCGTCGATGGCCCGGCACCGGCAGGTGCGAGTCGCAGCTCGACGTGAAAGCCCGGTGACGCCACCGGCAGCGCGTGGGCTGGCAGGCCCGCATAGGCCGTCGCCACCACGTCGATCAGCGCGGCGCTGTCGCTGGTGAAATGGAAATGGCCGCCCAGCACATGGACGTCCATCGAATACCGTTCAGGCATCCGTTCGAGGAAGGGATCGGGGCTGAGATCGCCCGTCAGGAGGTCCAAGGTCGCGGCCATGAGCTTCATTCGCAGGGTTGCGGCGCTGTGATAGCACAAGCCTTCACGCGGCGACATCGAAATATTTTCGAAACAGCCCGCAACCCCTGCGTCCCTGCCCGGCACTCACGTGCGACGAGCTTTGAACGCAGGAGACCGGGCCGTCGGTCTGCCGTGGAACGGGCTCACCCATTGAGGCTCTTCGAAGATGCTAACGATTCAGGTCGGCCACTCCTACTTCCTGCGGTTCGACCGCAAGCAATGGGAGCGCGGCAAGCCGTATCCGCCGCTCGCGACCCTGCATGTTGCTGCCTTGTTGCGGCGCATGGGCCACGAGGTTTCGCTGTTCGACTCCATGCTCGCCGAAGGCGTGGACGAATTCGACACGTCCTTGCGCGCCGCGTCGCCCAAGGTCGTTGTCATCTATGAAGACAACTTCAACTACCTGACCAAGATGTGTCTTGGCCGCATGCGCGACGCCGCATGCGAGATGATCGCCATGGCGCGCGCCAACGGTGCACGCGTGATCGTTGCCGGTTCCGATGCTTCCGATCAGCCGGAGGCTTTTCTCGCAGCCGGCGCCGATGCGGTGTTGATCGGCGAAGGCGTCGCGCCGTTGATCGAACTGATGGGACGGCTCGACAAGAATCCGACGATCAGCACCCAGGATTGGGTGGCCAACCTTCCCGGGGTTGCCTCGCGCAGCGCCGGACAGTTGCAGCTGACGCGAATCGGCGCCGTGCCGCCCGATCCGCGCATCGTCGGCCAGCCTGCGTGGGACCTGGTCGACATCGAGCGCTACCGCACGCTGTGGAAAGAACGCCACGGCTATTTCAGCCTCAACATGGCGGCTTCGCGCGGCTGCCCGTTCCGCTGCAACTGGTGCGCCAAGCCGATCTGGGGCAATCACTACAACCGCCGCACCGCTGAAGACGTGGCGGCGGAGATGAGTTACCTCAAGCACACCTTCCAGGCCGACCACATCTGGTTGGCCGACGACATCTTTGGCTTCCACGTGGATTGGGTGGAGGCATTCGCTGCGCATGTGAATGCATCGAACGGTTCCATTCCCTTCACCATCCAGACCCGCGCGGACCTGATGAGCGAGCGCATGGCTGCAGCACTGAGCCACGCCGGTTGCAAGGAGGCATGGATCGGGGCGGAGAGCGGCAGCCAGCGCGTGCTCGATCACATGAACAAGGGCACCAAGGTCGAAGAACTGATCACGGCGCGCGAGCGGCTCGGCGCGGCAGGCATTCGGGTGGGCTATTTCATCCAGCTGGGCTATCTGGGCGAGCAGCTCGAGGACCTGATGGCCACGCGCGATCTGATTACCCGCGCCGCGCCTGATGACATCGGCGTGAGCGTGTCCTATCCCCTGCCCGGCACGCGCTTCTACGAACAGGTGAAGGCGCAGCTCGGCGAGAAGACGCATTGGCAGGACAGCGATGACCTCGCCATGATGTTCCAGGGCGCTTACGATTCGGAGTTCTATCGCCACGTGCGCGACCTGCTGCACGAACAGGCGATCGTGCAGCAGTGGAAAGTGGTGGGCCAGACCGATCGCCATCGCACGGCGGCGCATGCGCTGGACGCGCGCTGGGACGCCCTGATCGCCACCGAGGCGGTGCACCGCACCGGCGCCGCAGAGATCACGCTGCGACCGCGAACCTCGTGCCATGTGTGATGCCTTCGCCATGTCCACCTCCATGCCACCGCTGGACGCCATCAAATCCGGTCTGAAACACACCACCGAGATGCTGGCTGCCGAACTGGCCCACCCCAGCGGCGAGACGCCGGGCTGGACCGAACTGGAATGGCGGCTGGCCACCGCGGTAGCTGCCGCGCACGGCGTCGCGTCGTTGTTCGCCCTGCAGCCGCGCTGGCAGAACCCGGGATGGTCCCGTTTCATCGACAGCCAGTACGAACACGTGGCACTGCGCCATCAACGCATCGCCTCCCTGCTGAAACGCATCGATGCCGATGCGCGCCATGCGGGTATTGCGCTGGTCGCGCTGAAGGGTTCGGCGTTGCATGCGCTCGGCGTCTACTCGCCGGGCGAACGGCCGATGGCCGACATCGACCTGCTGGTCAGCGAAGCCGACGCCGAACGCGCCGGCGCCTTGCTGGAAGCGCTGGGTTACGCGCAGTCCTACGCGTGCTGGAAACACCGCGTCTACAAACCGCTCCATGGCACGCCGACGGTGGGCCTGGGCGACCATCGCGACACGCCGGTCAATATCGAGCTGCATACGCGTATCCAGGAACGGCTGCCGGTGGCGACCGTCGATATCACTGAGCGCATCTATCCGCGCCATCCATTGCCGGGCATCCAGCCCTACCCCTCGCTCGGTGCGTTGATGTGCCATCTGCTGCTGCATGCCGCGGGCAATATCTGCAGCCGCACGCTGCGCCTGATCCATCTCAACGACATTTCGCTGCTGGCCTCGCGCATGCAGCGCAACGACTGGCATGTCCTGTGGGATCACGACACCGACGAGGCACCGTGGTGGGCACTGCCGCCGCTGCAGCTGGTGTCGCGCTACTACCAGGGCGCCGTGCCGGCTGCCTTGCTGTACGAGCTGGAATTGGACTGTCATGCGCTGCTGCGCAGCGTCTCGCGCCATCACACGCTCACCCAGGTGTCCTGCTCGGAGCTGTGGCTGCATGCGTGGCCGGGCCTGGAATGGGTGCGCTCGGTACGCGAAGCAGGCCACTACCTGCTCAACCGCCTGCGCCCCTCCGAGGAGGCCAAGCAGGAACGCGACGACATGATCCGCACCCAGCTCTGGCTGCAAGGCTCGCCATGGGCGAAGTCGCGCCAGCTGAGCCGCATCGTCACCCTGCTGACCCGTTCGGTGCCACGCATGGACACCATGTACGTGGTGCGCGCCGCGCTGACGCAAACCACCACGAGCCGGGCTCAGCGCCCGGAACCGGCCGTCAGCACCTGCAGATAAAGTGCTTCGAAGGCGCGGGCGGTGTAGTCCGCATCTTCGGTGACCGCGCGACGCTGCGCAGCCACCGCCAGGCGCAGGCGCAGCTCGTCATCGGCCAATACCTGCCTGATCGACTCCGCCAGCGCTGCCCAATCACCCACCGGTACTGCCAACGCCGCACTCGGCGACCATTCCGCCAGATGGCCCACGGCGGTGCCGACCGTGGGCAGCCCCATCACTGCCGCTTCCAGCAATACCAGCGGTCCGGCCTCATGGCGCGATGACATCACCAGCACGTCGGCCGCTTCCATCATCGGCCGCAACTCGCGCTGCGTCTTGAAACCATGAAAGTGCACGTGGCCGTTGAGCCGCAGCTCGCGCGCAAGTCGCTGGATCTCGCCATCGAGCGTGTCCACGCCCACGATATCCATCTGGAAGTCCACACCCGATTCGGCCAGCACGGTCAGCGCCCGCAGCAAGGTCGATTGATCCTTGACGCGATTGAGGCTTGCCACATGGATCAAGCGCGCGCGACCGGTGCGACGACAGCGCGGCGGCAACGGCGGCCACGCGCGCAGATCCACGCCCAGCGGCACGCGACGGGCGCGCAGTCCCAGCGCCTGCAGCGAGTCGATGATGGGCACGCTCGCCGCGGTCACGGCGTCCGCACTGCGCAGCACCAGCGCTTCGCGAATCCGCCCTTTCAGGCGCTGGCGGCCGCCATAGCCGATATCGTGCAATGCGACCAGCTCGCCGCCGGCGATATGCACGAAGCTGGGCAGGCGCAGCAGCATCGCTGCCGCCACCGCTACGAAACTGCATGAGCCGGAAAAAATCGCCTGCACCAGGTCAAACGGCGCACGGCGATGCTCGTTGCGTATCGCCTGGATGGCGCGCAGGCGCGACCAGCCATCGCCGATGTTGTGGATGTGCGCGCCGGCCAGATGCCAGCAGTCGGCCGACGCTTCCTGGCGCAGGGCAAACACGTGCACTTCGTGCTCGCAGGCAAGACGGCGAATCAAGGCCAGCAACACGGGGATCACGCGGAATTCGCCGCTGCGATCGACGCCGCCGGGGACTACCAGCGCCAGTTTCATGCGGCGCCTCCCCGCCGACCGGCGTGCAGCTGTGCATACGCGTCGGCCCAGCGGTGACCCACCGCCTGCAGCGACAGACAGCGGTCGAAATGACGGCGCACGTCGGCAGCCGACGGGCGGCGCGTCGCACTGCGCAACAAGGCGCTGGTCAGCGCCTTGGCGTCGCCGCGCGGCCATAGCTCGCCCATGTCGCCTACCAAGGCGCGAAACGAAGGAATATTGGTCACCACCGGCGTCACGCCGCAGGCCATCGCCTCCAGCAGGGCGTAGCCGCAGCTTTCCGCATGGCTGCCTGACACGAAGATATCGGCGGCGCGCATCAGCGACTGCACCTGCTCGTGAGGCACCTTGCCCAGCAGATGCACGCGCCCGTGCAGGCGCGCATCGCCATCGATGCGCTGCTGCACCTGCGCCAGCAACGGCGCGCTGCCAAAGGCGCACCACAGTTGCAGGCCAGGCAGATGCGTTGATGCCTCGGCGACACCATCCAGCACCGTCAAGGGATCCTTGCCGGACTGCAGATGCCCCACCCAGACCACGCAGGGGTCACCGTGCAGACCGGTCTCGGCCCGCGCCTGCTCGCGACTGCCCGGGGTGAAGCGGCTGGTGGATTCGGGTATCACGAACAGTCGCGTCGACAAGCCCAGCAGGCCAGCCGTCACGTATGGGCGCGCAAGTTCCGGCGCGGTGAAGGCAACGCCTGCCGCCGCCGCGTACCAGCGCCGCCAGCGCAGCCGGCGCCAACGCGGCGGCATGCGGTCGGCGTGATCCTGCAACAGGATCGGCAGTTGCGGCAGCTCGCGCGACAGCGCATAGGCATCGCCGGCTGCGCCAAGACTGTGGACATGTGCCACCTCGACGTTCAACTCGCCGAGCAACCGGGCGATCCGTCGAACGCGATCGGTGGCGTTGCCGTCATGGCCCGCGACAAAGTGATAGTCGACGCCGTTGCGCTGCAGGCTCTGCGCATGCGCCGCCAGTTGCACCACGCTGACCCGCGTGCCTGCGCTCGCGGCGATCTCGGCAATGTCCACCAGCGAAGGCCATGTTTGGAGGATGTCAGCCGGCATGAGGTCCACCGGTGCAGGAATAAAATTGATCTGCGCAACATGCAATGGCACGGGTCAGAGTCCCGAAACCTGAGGCATGCGCAGGCGCACCAGGCGGTTGGCGAGATTCAACTCCCACGGCCGGTCGTAGCGACGCATCCGGTAGCGCCACGAGGCCGCCGCGGACAGCGTGCGCTTGGCCCAGGTCGGCGAACGCAGGTCCTGCACAGTCGGATAACGGCAGCGAAGCACGGTGACAAAATCGTGGATGCGTTGACGCAGCTTGTCGGTCACCCATGGCGCATCCGCATGGCAGGCGTAGTCCACCCACCGCTTCTGCGTCCATTCCTCCGGTGTCGAGGGAAACACCAGGGGCTCGCCGTTGAGGTCGAGCAGCGGCGTGGAAGCACGCTTGCCGCGATCCTTCTCATGCTTGCTGCTTTCCGGCAGCGGCGTATAGACGTAGACGATGATTTCCGATTGCGGATTGACGCGCTTGAGTTCGCGGATGAACTCGAACGTATGCTCGGTCTCCTCTTCGGAGTTCTCCGGCGGCGCGACCATGAAGGACAGCTCGGGGATCACCCCATGCCGCCGGCACAGCTCGGCCACCGCCAGCGTCTGGTCCGGACGCGTGCCTTTGCGGATTTCCTTCAGCATGGTCGGGCTCGCCGATTCCGCGCCGATGTAGGCCATGCGCAGGCGACTCTTGCGCACCAGCTTCCAGGTACTCTCGGAGAGATTGAGCAAGGCATCCGCGCGCGCATAGCACCACCAGGGCAGCTCATAGCGCGCCATGATTTCCAGCAGCGGAATCATGTCCTGCTCGCGGTCGAAGAAATTGTGGTCGAAGTACTGGATGGAATCGGCGCCCAGCTCGTACTTCAGGTATTTGAGATCGCGTTCCAGACGCTCTAGCGGCGGCAGCGCGGTGGCGCCGCCAAACATCGCGGCCACGCCACAGAACGTGCAACGGAATCGGCAACCCACCGACGCCTGATGCGCAGCCGTGCGACGACCGAGG
This sequence comes from Dyella sp. 01N36, assembly GCF_056399745.1. Classification (NCBI taxonomy): domain Bacteria; kingdom Pseudomonadati; phylum Pseudomonadota; class Gammaproteobacteria; order Lysobacterales; family Rhodanobacteraceae; genus Dyella; species Dyella sp. 01N36. The sequence continues at coordinate 22,512 of NZ_JBFTRY010000010.1, read as the reverse complement.
AACGTACGCGCCAGATAGCGGCTGGGATCGCCGAGCTTCTCGTACGGCAATACCGTCGGCGGCCCATTGCGGGAGAACGGCCGGCTCGTGTTGTTGACCAGCTCGCCATCCTTGAGCCAAGACAGGCCGTTGATGGTGGAAAGCTTGTCCGGATCGCCCGCATGCAGGGCGGCGACCAGTTCCGGCAGGCTGTCTTCGCCCTGCCCGCGTATCGCGTAATCCACGTACGGCGCACGGAGCGCCGTCTCGGTATAGAGCGTGGGAAAATAGCCGCCCCACACAATGGGCACGTCGGGCCGATGCGCGCGAATCGCGCGTGACACCGCGATGGCCGGCTCGATCTGCGGGCCGCCCATCACGCTGATGCCGACCGCCGTGCAGTGGCCTTCATCCAGCGCGTGCAGCGTGCGCTGGACGAAGTCGCGCTCCATATTGCCGTCGATGATGCGACTACTGCCCGCACGATCGAGCGAGGTCGACAGGTGCAGCAACGACAGCGGAAAGCGCGCGCTGGAACGCGACGTGATGGTCGGGTTGATCAGAATCGTGTGCGGCGCGTGGTTCATGGGCGGACGTGTCGTGGCGGTGATCATGGCTTGCGCCACAGCTGGAAAATAAGGGCGACCGGCACCTCCAGCGCGGCGCGGTCGAAATGCGCGCCGGGCGGAATATCGGTGGGGTCGAGCATGGGTTCGAGCACGCAGCCGATATCCAGGCCCAGCCTGCCGCAGGCAGCGTGCCAGTGGCTGTAGAGATGGGCCGTGTGGCGCACGGCGTAGCGACGGCCCTCGGCCTTGAAGTCGCGCAACCAGCCCAGCGCATGGCCGATCGGATGGACGTCGCTGCACAACACCATGCCGCCCGGCTGGGTGACGCGGCACAGCTCGGCGAGCACGGGCTCCAATTGTTCGACATGGCCCACGGCCAGTCCGCAGATGGTCAGGTCTGCCCAGGCGTCGGTGACCGGCAGCTGGTCCAGGCTGCCCTGCATCAATTCGATCGAGGCGCGTCGACGAACGTTGCCCAGTTCATCGTGAGCGCGCATCAACATGTCGGGCGACAGGTCCACGCCCACCACGCGCGCGGCGCCGCGCTGCACTGCATGCCGCATATAGCGGCCGGTGCCGCAGCCGGCGTCGAGCACGTTGCGTCCGCTGAAATCCTGCGGCAGCAGGCTGAGCATGGCGCGTTCTTCAGCCAGCATCACCGGGTTGTGCGCCCGCGCCGGGTAGCTGGGAGCCCACAGCGCATACGCGTCGGAGGGATCGAGGATGGGAGTGTGGTGCAGCATCAGCAGCGCGCCTCGACGGATACAGCGTTGACCGGCGCGTGGCGCACCGTGGCAAGTTCGAGCCCCGGTTCCAGCGCCAGCAACTCGGGATCGGCCAGCGCCTTGGCCAGCAATTTGGGACGACCATCCAGCAGCACTGACACGGTCTCCACGCCCGCCACGGCAAACCAGTCGGCAAAGTCGGTATCGGCAATGCGCGGCAGACCGTCGCGCACCACCGCGCGGATGTCGCTGCGCTCCAGTCCGAGCAGGCTCGCCTGCGGGTCGCCGCCGCGGTCTTCCACGATCAGCAGATCGGCGTTCGCGCCAGCCTGCAGGCTGCCGTGCCATGGCAGGCGCAGCAGTCGCGATGCATCGGTGGAGACCAGGCCAAGCAACTGTTGTGGGGTGAGGTCTGCGTGCATCGATGCAGCCCGCAATTCCTCCAGCAGGTCGCGCGAACCGCTGAGCCGGGAATCCGTACCCAGCGCGAGACGTCCCGCCTCGGCCAGGCGACGAGGATCCAGCGTGCGGCCCAACAGACGTTGATTGCTGGTGGGACACCACACCACGCCCGCGCCGCGTTCGATCACCCGATCGATATCCTGCTCGCGCATGCCCACGCCATGTACCAGCACGCTGTGGCCCGCCAGACAGCCCAGCTCGTCCAGCTCCGCCAGTTCGCCCTGCGCCGTGGCATCGCTGCCTTCGGCCAGATGGATCATCCAGGGTTGGTCGATCGGCGTCTGCGCAAAGCTCTGTTGCACCGGCGGCCCGTACGAGCTCCAGCCCAGCGCATAGCTCCAGCCGTAGTCGCGCAGCAGCGCCACCGGGAAATCCTCCGCGTCCAGCGCCTCGTGCCAGGGATCGTGGTGCGCCACGCAGGTGGTGCCGGCCAACAGGTTTTTCAGTGCGCCGTGGCGCAGGCGCAGCGCCTTGGGCACGCGCAGGGCCGCCAACACGGCCGCATCGCCGAAGTGCGACTGGAACGCCTCGATCCACGCGTAGCTGTTGGGAAATACCTGCGCGCCCGGCAACGGCGGCACGGCATTCACCTGCAGGTGTTCGTGCGAGTTGATCAGGCCTGGAAAAATCAGGTGATCGCGCAGGTCGATGCGATGCGCCCAGGCCGGCACCGAGGCGTCGATGCGGCTGCCGCGTATCCGCAATGGCCCGCGCGTGATGCCCTCAGGCACGACGCATGCCGCTCCGCAGAGACTGGCATGGGTTCGAGCGAACCAGGCGTCCATGGCGTCAGCGCTTGCGCATCACGATCAGAAAGTGATCGCCCATGTCGCGCAGCAAGGGCAGCGCGCCGAGGCGGTCGTCGAGTCGGCCCAACTTCTCGTACCAGGGCTTGCGGCGACGGTAGTAGTCCACCAGGTAGGGCGGCGGCATGAACAGGCTGAGCGCGCGATAGTCGTCCAGTGTGAACAGATCGGCGAACGCCCGGTAGAACTCGCGCGGCAGGTAGTAATAAGTCCAGATCGTGTGCTTGTTCATGCCCACCGCAGCGGGACCGCGGGTGCCGCGCACGCTGGCGCGGCGGAAGCGTCCACGCATCGCGTAGTGCCCCATTTCCCACGGACAGATGCGTCCGATCACCGAGAAGATCAGTTTGCCGCCGGGCTTGAGCAGCCGTGCGCACTGCTCGGCCACCGCGTGCAGGTCGGGTGCGCAATTGAGCGGACCGAAATTGGAATAGATGCCGTCGAACTGTTCCTGCAGCTGATCCAGTTGCTGCACGCCAAGATGCCTGGCCTCCACATGCGATTCCAGACCCGCCACGGCGGCGCGCGAGCGCGTGCGTCCCACCATCGCCGGCGACCAGTCGGTGGCCACCACCTGGTAACCGCGGCCGGCGAATTCCAGCGCATCGATCCCCGTGCCGCAGCCGATGTCCAGCAGCTGGCCGTTGGCCGGCACCTCGCGGCAGACGGTATTCCACAGGGTGACGCGCATGCGCTGGATCAGCTCATTGTTGCCGCGCGGACCGTCGTAGTCGGCGGCCACGCTGTCGAAGGCGCGCTGCGTGTCGAGCAGTTGCGCCTCGTTCAAGGTGGCTTCCAGGGGGCGCCGGCTCGCTTGTTCCATGGCTGATTCCAACAGTGTTTGCAGGTTGATCGATGCGACCGCGCATGCGGTCCGTTGTAGGTGCCGTCAGGCGTGTGTTTGGTTGAATGAGACCGTGGCGACATGCGCGCGGCGCAGCGCATTGCGCACGATCGCAGCCAACACGCCCAACGACAGGCCAAACAGCACGCCCATGCCCCAGATCAGCGCAAGATTCGGGGATGCCGGCCCTTGAGGCACGTAAACCGGCCACATCAGCGAGGTCTGGTAGGTGAAGTTATGGGCCAGGCGCACGCTGAGCTCGCCCTGCGTCTGGCGCAGCTCGCGGATCTGCGCATCCGTGGCCGTCAACAGCATCGAGGCGACGCCCGCGCCCTGCGCATCCTTGTCATGGGCACCTGCCGGCGTGGCCGCCTGCAACAACTGGCTGCGTTCGGCCTCGGCCGCCTTCAGGTCCGCACTCACTTCATCCAGGCGCGCCTGGGTCAATGCCAGCGGCTTGGCCATCAAGGCCTGATGCACGACCTGCAACTCCGCCACGGTGGCCTCGGCGAACTTGCGCGCCTGCTCGGGCGACCAGCCGCGCACGCTGAATTTGATCAGGGGGCCGGCATAGGGCAAGGGATCCAGTTTCACGCTCTTGCGATACAGCTTCGCTTCCGGCGCGTCTTCCTTGATGCCCAGATTGGCCAGTACGTGGTTCTGGAACGGCACCAGTTGAAGACGTTCAAGGACGCGCGCCAGGGGCTCCACCTTGGGATCGGTACCCTGAAGCGCCGGCACCTGCCCGATCTGGATGAACGCCGTGGCTTCCCACTGTCGTCGCGCCGTGTGCGCATACGCAAACACCGCCAGCAGCACCACCAGCAGGCCGGCCAGGAACCACGCCCATTCGCGCGCCAGGATGTGCCATAGATCCATTACGTAGACTTCGTCGTTTTGCATGATGGCGTGACTCATGGAAGAGAAGGTGGGACCACGCCGCTCGGCAGCGCGTGGGCATGGGAGTGTTGGGGACGGGCGTGCCGGCGGTTCGGCAGCAGCGCCGCAATCAGCTGCATCAGCAGGCACAGCAGGATGAAACCGGCATTGGTCCAGGTGAAGGCTTGCGGCGCGAACGGCGCCATCAGGCAGGTATAGGACACGCGCAGAAAGATCAGCCAGCCAAACAGYGGCACGGTGGGCTGCAACCGCCGCACGCTCCACAGTAGCAACGCGTAAAGCGCCACCATCGATCCCACGGCGCCGACGGGGCCGAACGCCATCAGGAACGGAAAGAACTCCGTGCCCACGTTGATGTTCGCTGCATCCAGCGGGATGCCCGTGCCGGCCGTGGCAATCGAACCGGACATCGGCACCAGCTGATTGATCAGGAAATGACTGTCCGTGTAGTGCTTGGCGAGAATGGAGCCGAAGTTGTACGGCCCCGCGCTGGCGTAGAGCAGCAACCACTTCACGCCTTGCGGCGAGGCCTTGTACATGTCGCTGAAGGGAAGCGTCACGTAGTCGAGCGTGCCCGAACGCAGGATGCCCAACACCGAGAACATCACCGCCCCGCCCACCGCCAGCACGGTGACGGTCTTCCACGGCAAGGGGCGCGCGTCGTCGCGACGGAACAGGAAGATCAGCGCCATCGAGAACAAGGCGGCGAAGATGCGGTTGCGATCGATCACCAGCACCGGGAAGAGCAAACCCGCCACCACCAGCGCCGCACGCAGCCACTTGTTGCGCGCGCAGAGCAGGCCGATGGGTGGCAGCACCCAGCACATGTCCGATACGTGCCGGATATGATCGCGACCGCCCTCCATGTTCGCGTAGGCCGACGGCGTCGCGAACAACGGGATGGGAAACAGGGTGAGATCGAGCGCGCAGAACACCACGATCAAGCCGGCAAACAGCAGCGCGACCAGGCCGTCGCGCGTGCCCACGTAATCGCGATGACGGAACACCGTGCTGCGCGGCAGCCGTATGCCAGCCACCGCATCGAACACAAAGATGGCGACCGCCATCACCGCCAGCAACAGGATGCCCTGCAGGTAATCCGGCGGCAGGTCGTAGCTGAGCAGGGTCAGCCCGCAGGTCAGCAGCAGCGGAAAGCTGATATAGAACGACGGCAGGCGCAGCAATTGTTTCATGCCCGCTCCAGTTGGTGGTGCGGCCAGCGGCTGCGCGTGCGCGACATCAACCTCAGCAAGGCGTAGCCCGCCATGTGCACGCCCACCGCCCACACCCGTCGCTCGAGGAAGGCGATCTTGGCGCCCATGTGATGCGACTGCGCCAGCAGCAGGGTGCGATACGGCTCTTCGAACATGGCCGAGCGCCGGATGGCCACGTCGCGCGCCTCCATCAGGTTATGGATGCGCGTACGCGTGTCGCGCGTGCGGCTCAAGTTGTTGCCATGGATGCGGTAGGCGCACACATTGCGATCGATGAAGCCGATCGCATCATGCGCGGCCAGGCGCAGGAAGAAATCCCAGTCGTCGATACGCAGGGTCTCGCTCCAGCCGGCCACGGTTTCCAGCGCGCGGCGGCGCACCAGCGTCACCGGCCCACCGATGGCCCACTGGGTGATCACCGCGCGGCGGATGCCCTCGGCACTGCCATACAGCCCCTTGTCCGCGTGGTGCAGGTCGCGCATGCCGCTGTCGTACAGGCGATGTCCGTCCTGATCCACCACTTCCGAATCGCCGATCACCGCCCATTTGTCGGGATGCGCCAGCAGATAGTCGACCTGCGCGTCGAGGCCGCCCGGCAGCAGGTAATCGTCGCTCGCGCCCAGCCGCAGAAATTCGCCACGCGCCCGCGCCGCCAGCTCGTTGAGCGTGGCCGCCACGCCCTTGTTGGCGCGACGCACGTACTCCACCGGCACGTCGTTGCCGTGCCTGGCGATCCACGCGGCAATGCGCAGACCCGTATCGTCCGTGGAACCGTCATCGATGATCACGATTTCCTTGCACGGGTACGGATCCTCCAGCACGCTGTCCAGGCAGCGTTCCACGAACCGCTCGTGATTGAACGCGGGCACCAGGATGGAGACCAGCGGCATGCGCGCCCCCGTCGAGTTGGCGTCGTTCATCGTCATAGCTCCCTCAGGTAGCGGCGAACCACGATCACGTTGAAGACCAGGTACAGCGCGTAGTTCACCGTAAATGCGTACATCGCCCCGACCAGCCCGAAGCGCGCGGTGAACAGGTACACCAGCACCACATAGCTGATCGCGAAGGCGAATTCCGAAGCCACAAACAGCCGCGTCATGGCCTTGGCGAGCATCACGTAGGAGAGTACGAACGAGGCGATCTTCACCACGTCKCCGACCAGCTGCGGCGCGTACAGGCTGTTGGCGGCGGAGAAATCCGCGCTGAACAGCAGCGCCGTCACCCAGCCGCGGCAGACATAGATGCCCACCGCCAGCAGCAGCACGGCCGGCATGATGTAGCGATAGGCGAGGCGCAGTTCCGCCAGCAGCGGCGCGCGCTCGTGGGTCGAGGCCAGTTTCGGCAGGTAGTAGACATTGATGGCGGTAGTGAGGAACAACAGATAGGCGTCCGACACCTTGCTCACCGCCTGCCAGTAACCCACCTGCCCCCAGCCGAACTGCGCGGCCAGATGATCGCGCACGGCGATATTGACCAGCGGCGGCACCAGCGCGGAGGTCAGCGTCATCACCGAGAAGGTCGCCAGCCGCAGCGTCATGTCGCGGTCAAAACGAATGCGCAACATGCCGCGGTGGAAATACGGGCTGCGCCACCACGCCGGCAGGCCCACGGCGAGCACCAGCAGTTGCCCGATCACGAGCGCCAGCAGCGCGCCGTAGAGCTGCAGCCAGCGCGCCAGCAGCAAGGCCACCACGATGCTTAGCAACGAACCCAGCGCCTGCACGAAGGCCAGGCGCTTCACATCCATGAAGCCATTGATCACGGCAAGGATGTAGTTGATCAGCGCAATGCCCAATTGCGCAGCCGCCAGCACGGCAATCAAGCCCTGATAGCGGATATCGCCCAGCAGCCAGCCGGCCAGTTGCCGGCTGAGCAGCAGGCCGAGACAGCCGATCAGGCAGGACGCACACAGCGCATACCACAGCGCGGCTGACAGCAGACGCGACAGGCGCTCGGGATGATCCCGATATTCGGCGACGTACTTGACCACGCCCGCACTGATGCCGCCGCCGGCCAGCACCGCCAGCATGGACATCAGGCTCATGAACTGGCCCAGCCGGCCCACGCCCTCCGGCCCCGCCATCCACGCCACCAGCTTGAGTATCACCAGGCCCGCGAGCAGTTTTGCCGCGGTGGCGAAGGAGGCATAGAAACCGGCGCGCAGGATGTTCATGGCGCACGCTCGAATGCATTGCAGGCGGCGACCACGCGGTCGATCGCCTGGTCATTCATGGTCGGCCCCATCGGCAAGCTCAGCACTTCATCGTGCAACTGCTCGGTGATGGGCAGGCTCAACGTGTGCAAGGACGGATACGCCGCCTGGCGATGCGGCGGCACCGGGTAATGCACCTGGCTATGCACGCCCTGGGCTTCCAGATGTCGGCGCAGCGCGTCGCGCTGGCCACAGCGAATCACGAACAGATGCCATGCGTGGCGCTCATTGCTCTCGACGCGCGGCAACACGATGCGGGGGTGATCGATGCCTGCGCGATAGCGGCTGGCCACTTCGCGGCGGATCGCCACCTCCTCATCCAGATGCGCCAGCTTCACCCGCAACATGGCGGCCTGGATTTCATCCAGTCGCGAATTGGCGCCTTGGTACAGATGCTGGTACTTCACTTCCGAGCCGTAGTTGCGCAAGGCTTTCACGCGCGCCGCCAGTTCGTCGTCGTTGGTGACGATGGCGCCGCCATCGCCCAGCGCGCCCAGGTTCTTGGCCGGGAAAAAACTGAATCCGGCCGCGTCGCCGAAAGCGCCCGCGCGCTGCCCTTTGCTGCTGGCGCCGTGCGCCTGGGCGGCATCTTCGATCAGCAGCAGCTTGTGCTGGCCGGCGATGCCCGATAGCGCGGCCATATCCGCCAGCTGGCCGTACAGGTGCACCGGCATGATGGCGCGCGTGCGTGGGCCAATGGCCGCCTCCACGCGCTGCGGATCAAGGTTGAAGGTCGCCGGATCCGGCTCCACCAGCACCGGCACCAGTTGATTGGCGGTGATCGCCAGCAAGGTGGCGATGAAGGTGTTGGCGGGAACGATGACTTCGTCGCCGTCGCGCAGCGCACCGAGTTCCTTGTAGCCACGCAGGATCAGCGACAAGGCATCCAGACCGTTGCCCACGCCCACGGCATGGGCAACGCCGCAGTACCCCGCGAACTCGCGCTCGAACGCGGCCAGTTCATCACCCATCACGTACCAGCCCGAGTCGATCACGCGCGACGCAGCCGCCTTCAGCTCGTCGGCGTAACGGGCATTGACGTCGCGCAGGGAGAGAAAGGGCACGTCCATCACAGCACCCACTCGTAGATATCGTGCACGATGCCGCGGGCGCCGAACGATTCCTTCTGCGCGATCAGGCCGCTGTTGAGCACCGTGCCCTCCTGCTCGGTCGAGATGCCGAAACTCAGATAACTGCGGTCCGCATAGGCCTCGGTGACCAGGCTGCCCAGCAGCAGGCTCAGCGCATCGACGCGCCTGCCCTCCTCCGACGCGGCGAGGTATTGCGTATGCACCGTGCGGCCAAAGTCGTAGACCAGCGCACCGGCAAGCAGCAGATCGCCCTGCCGCGCTTCGTGCAAGGTGATCTGTCCCGGAAAGCGCGAGCGCAGGAGTTGCAGCTCGGCCAGGGTGTGCGTCGGCACGGCGTCGTGCCGGCGCAGCACGTCGCCAAGCAGCGCGTGATAGCCGGCCAGATCGTCGCTGCGACGAACTTCCACGCCCATCGCACGCGCACGCCGGATCGMCCGCCGGCGCGCCTCGGAAAACCCGACGGCGTGCTGCAGCGGCACCACCGAGGAGATGTCGCGCCGCTTCAGGTTGGCGCCCACCCGCTGCAGGGCGTAGAGATCCTCTTCCGACGGATAGGCATGGAAGATATGCGGCACCGCCTTGTAGATCAGGCGATCCACGGCCGCCTGCTGGTAGTGCTCGCCCATCATCTCGAACACCGACAAGGTGGAGTCGGCGCGCAGGTCGTGGGTAGTAATCAGGCCGGCATAGGTCAGGCCGCCATGGCTGGTGACCACGTTGTCGCGACGGCTGGCGGGAAATACGGCGACGATCTCGGTGCCGCGTTCCACCACCAGCGAACTGTCGAGGAAACGATCGGCGTGATAGTCCATGTAGCCGCGTCGATGCAGAAAGTTGCCGTTGCGCGAACGGCCCACCACGGCGTCCCACGCGGCGGCGTCTTCGGCGCGATACGGGCGCAGCCTAAACATGCGCCATCCCCGCCAGCGGCTCGCGGGCCACGGCCACGCCGAAGCCATCCAGGCCCATGTCGTTGCCGTTGTAGAACATCAGTACGTCGTCGCCGCGCTCGATCAAGGCCGGGTAGCAGATGGTCCGCGAGTCCCAGCCGCTCTCGGACAAGGCCATGCCCAGGGCCTCGTCGCGGCGTTCCCAGTGGATGCCGTCGTCGCTGAAGGCCACGCCAGGGAAATAATCGCCGCCGACGTTGCCGCGGGTGAAATACATCGCGTACCGGCCATTCATGCGATACACGCGCGGTCTCCCTATGCGGTACTCGCTGCCTCGCGGCTGCAGGCAGACGTGGTCCTCGCGTGGGATACGCGAGAGGTCGTCGGTGCTCACGCAACGAATGTGGTAGCGGGGAAATGGACGCCCGTCGATGACTTCCCAGTCATCACCCACGGCATACCACAGGCGCCATTGCCCGCCCTCAAACATGGCCGAGTGCACGGCCGCTATGGTGCTGCGTCCCGGCGCGCGGTCGAGGATGGGGGTTTCCTGCACGCGCTCGAAATGCTCGCCGCCGTCGGTGGACACGGCCAGGCCGGTGAAGGCCAGGAACTTCGCGCGTGCCACGCGCTGGAAACCCACGTAGAACATATGCAGGCCACCGGGCGCCTGCACGATGTCACCCAGGATCATGCCGTTGTCGTCGAAACAGCCGCCGCGCCCGATGTCGAGCACGGGCTCCGCACTGACCCGCAATACTTTTGAAGGATCGCTCGCTCGCACGTCGACATAGCCGATGCGGCTGACCCCGTCCTCGTCGCGAAACCCCGCGTAGACGCGGATGGTTTCGTCATCCAGTCGCCACGGCGTAGGCGTCAGGGCGGAATGACGCATCCACCCGCCCACGCCCTGCCGCGCGGTATCAAATACCAGCCCCTGCTTGCGCCACGCCGCCATGGGCGTCAGAGCCTCACGTCAAAGCTGGATCGGTCCGGCACCGCCTTGGCAGGCGAGCCGACGTAGATGCGCCCTTGCTCGGTGTCCCGATGCACCAGCGCACCGGAACCGATCACGTTGTCCGCGGCCACCTTGATGTGGTCGTTGAAAGTGGTGTTGACCCCGATGAAGCTGCTCTCGCCGATTTCGCAAAAGCCGGAAATCACGGCATGCGAAGCGACGAATACGTGATCGCGCACCACCGTGCGGTGACCCACGTGGTTGCCGCTCCACAAGATGCAGTTGTTGCCGATGCGAACGAATGGCTGGATCACATTGTTCTCGAAGATGAAACTGTTCTCGCCGATCTCTGCATTGCGCCACACGAAGGCGCGCGAACTCACATAGGTGGCGAAGTTGTAGCCGCGTCGCTTGGCGTCTAGGTAGAAGCGCGTACGCAGGCGGTTGAGCTGGCTGGCGGGAATGGCCACGAACGCATCGAACTCCCCCGGCGGGTAATGCGTCTCCAGTTCTTCATAGGGAACCACCGGCCGGTCAGCCAGCGTGGATTGGGTCAGGTATTGCCTTTCGACACTGAAGCCGGCGACTTCGTAGTCACTGTCGTGCTCGAAGTATTCGCAGGCGATCTGCGCCATCTCGCCCGCCCCGATCAGGACTAGGCGCTTTGGCATGCGACCAGTTCCGTGGCAAAGACGACACCGCGCACTTCGCGCAGGAACTCGTCGTAGTCGGTGATGTAGTCGGCGGGGTCATAAAGATGGTCGGCCAGCACCATCAGCACGCAGTCGTCGCTGAAGTCGTATAGCTCGCGCCACACCATGCGGCCAAGCAGCAGGCCCTGCGACGGGTCGTTGAGCACTACCTCGACCGGCCCGGTGCCGTCATCGAGCATGAAGGTGACCGAGCCGCGCACGGCCACGGCAAGCTGGTGCAGATGGCGGTGCGCATGCTTGCCGCGGTGCACATCGTGCTGGGTCGCGAAGATGTAATACACGCGACGAATTTCGAAGGGCACGTTGCGGTCTTGCTCAAGGGCAATGAGCATGCCGCCGTGATCGCCATGTTTCTGCAACTGGACGCGTTCGATTTCCATGTTCTCGGCCGGGGCTCAGGGGCCGTCGACGACGACCCACGCAACTGAGTGCCAGCCCCATCGCGAAAGGTTGCCTCACGCGCGGGCCGTCAGATCCCCGACAACCTTTCCGCGCCTTCCTGGCACATACCCGCACAAAGTGAGTTTCATTCCACGCGCCCCCTGTCCCCAGGTCGTTCCCGGAGGGACGCGTGCGAGGTGGATGCCCCCGATTGAGATGCAGAGGTCTGGACATGGAATGGCAGAAAGACGCGCCGCCAGCAACGCATGCCGACGAGACGCCCAGCGTTGATCCTCGCCTGCAGGAGGACGCGCCGACGCGGCCACGCGCCCTGGTCGTCATGCACTGGCTGACGGTGCTGTTTCTCATMGTTGCCGCCACCCTCATCCTGTGGCGCGACCAGGTGGACGGTCGCAGCCTGCGGCTGTGGCTGCTGGAAGGCCACCGTCATTTCGGCCTGTTCATTCTGTTGCTCTTTGTGGCCCGCGTCGCGTACCGCTTCCGCGTGGGCAAGCTGCCCAGCGAGGGCAATACCTCCGCCCTGCTCCGCCTCGCCGCGGGGTCGACGCATGTGGCGTTGTACGTCTTGCTGCTGGTCCAGCCGCTGTTGGGCTGGGCGCTCAGCAATGCCGAGGACAAGCCGGTGCATTTTCTCGGCCTCACCCTGCCGACGCTGGTGGCCAGCGACGAAGACCTCGCCGACACGCTGACCACCTGGCACCAGGATGTGGCCTGGGTGCTGCTTGCCTTCATCACGCTGCACGCGGGCGCCGCGTTGTGGCACCACTTTGTACTGCGTGACCGAACGCTACGCATGATGTTGCCGAAGCGTCGTCCCTGATGAGCGTCGGAGCCCGCCCCTACCGCCGCACCACCCGAGACAAGGAGCTTTCATGTCGCCCTCTCTGACCCGAATCCTGCACCGGGCCGCGTATGCGCCGTGGATCCTGCTGATTGCATGCCTGATGCTGGCCAGCAACCGCGCCCATGCCGTGCCTGCCTATGCCCGCCAGACCGGCAACGCCTGCGCCGACTGCCACGCCGGCGCCTACGGCCCGGCACTCACGCCCTACGGCATGCGCTTCAAACTCAACGGTTACACCGACACCGACGGCCAGGGCACCAAGATTCCGGTGGCGGCGCAGCTCACCGGCGCGCACAACGTGCCCGCGCGCGGCGACAACACCACCGAGCTCACCGAGGTGGACGTCTATCTCGCCGGCCGCATCAGCGATCACTTGGGCGGCTTCGTCAAGGTGGTGACGGAAAACACCGGCGACGATCACTACAACACCAAGCTGAGCAACCTGGACCTGCGCTTCGTGGCGAAGGATCTGAAGGTCGCCGGCAAGGACACCATCGTCGGCGTGAGCGTCAACAACAGCCCCGGATTCGACGATCCGATTTCCGCACTGCCGTATGCGTCGGGCCTGGGCCCGCCGGCCGTGTCCGGCACCCTGCTCAACCTGTCCAGCGCGAACACGCTTTACAACCGCGTGATCGGCGGCAGCGTGTATGCCCTTTACAACAATGACTGGTACGGCGAAGTCGGCACCTACAACACCATGCCGACCTCGGTGCAGGATCACCTGGGTTTCAACCCGGCCAGCGATCCGGGCCATATCAGCGATACCGGTTATTTCCGCTTCGCTTATATGAAGGACATGAAGCGGCAGTTCTTCTCCGCCGGCGTGGTGGCGCTCACCACCAAGCGCCAGTTGCCTCGCAATGGACCCAGCGACGACATCACCGATCTGGGCTACGACCTCACCTACCAGTTCCTGGGCAATCGCGAGAACATCATCCAGGCGAGCTACGTGAACATCCTGGAACAACGCGACTATGGCAGCACGCCGACCATCAACGGCATCATGGCCAAGCCCAACGGCAACGCACGCGATCAGACACTGAGCGTGACCTACACCTTCAAGCAGAGCTACGCGCTGCAGGTGGCGCATCTGATCAGCACGGGCAGCCAGGACCCGGCGCGTTACCCGCCTTATGGCAAGCCCGACAGCACCGCCAACATGATCACCTTGTACTGGACGCCGTTTGGCAAGGACGACTCGTTCACCTCGCTTGCCAATCTGAAACTCGCCGCCACGTGGTACCGCTTCACGCGCTTCAACGGCGCCAGCGCAAACATTTTCGGTGCACCGCCCGGCGCGCTGATCACCGATGCGAAAGATCTCAACGCCTTCACCTTGAGCGCAAGTGTTGCGTTCTGACACCCCCCCTAGGAGCCTGGACGTGACCAAAGCAAGGCTTGCAAGAGCGGCGCGCTGCGCCTTGATGACCGGTATGTTGTGCTACGGCGCGGGCGCCCTGCCCGCGCTGGCCGGCGACGCCGATGCCGGCAAAGATGTGTTCAAGCAGGAATGCTCCGAATGCCACAGCCCCAGGGAAGGCAAGAACAAGAAAGGACCCAGCCTGTTCGGCATCGTGGGCCGCAACGCCGGCAGCATTTCCGACTACAACTACTCCGATGCGCTGAAGAATGCGAAATGGGTGTGGACCGAGGACAAGCTGCACTGGTACCTGTCACAGCCTGCAAAACAGGCCAATCCCGGCACCAAGATGAAGTATTCGGGCCTCAACGATGCCAAGCAGCTCGACGACCTGATCTCGTATCTGCAATCGAACCATTGAGAACACCGCGCCTGGTGTGTGCACAAACGCCTTCCTCCTACTAACCTTGGACGGCGCCGACGCGGCTCGCTCAAAGGACCGATGTTGCAGGTCGATTTTTTAGCCAGTGATTGCCAGGTACCTCTTCCCGCGGCGGGCCAGCTTCCGCGGCGTGCGGGTGTGGGTGCCTGAAGGTGATACCGCGACGGCTTCATCGTCGCCTTGCGCTCGCGGCTCTGGCCACGGGCGCCGGGCTGCCGTGGCCAGTGGCGCAGGCGCAGACCGCGACCTGGAGCGGCACCGTGGCGCTCAGTTCCCAACTGGTGGATCGCGGCCTCGCGATTACGCCCGACACCGCCATCCTGCAGGCGGCCGGCTCGGTGAGCCTGCCCTCGGGCTGGGTCTTCGGCGCCTCGGCCAGCGGGGAAGTACGCGATCTTTCGCCGCTGGCCGAAGCCTTCGTGCAGGCATCCCATTACTGGCGACTGACACCGGACTGGCAATTCCAGGCCGGGCTCATCTACTACGACTATCCCAGCCGCGGCGGCGGCACCTTCAACCGTGTGGAAGCCAGCACCAACTGGATCTACCGCGACGTGCTCACCTTGGGCGTCTCCGCCATCCAGCCCGTCGGCAGCAGCAGCCACAAGCTGCGCGGCGCCGCCGACGTGGGCTTCCACTGGCCCTTGCCCTGGCAATTCTCGTTTTCCGCGGGGGCCGGCTATGCCCAGGCCCAGGTGCCCTATTACGTGACCTACCCCAACGGCCACAGCAGTTACGGCTATCACGGCGGYGACCGCGTAAACTCTTATGGCTACGGGCATCTTGGCCTGATCTGGAGCCAGGGCCCGTGGCGCGTGGAGGTCGATCGCATGGTGGTCGACCATGCCATGCGGGCGGAAAACTTGGCCGCCTCGCCTTGGGTTGCCACGATTTCGTTCACTTTTTGATCACGCAACCATTTCGGCCTGGGCGGGCACTTACGTGGTAACCCCCATGGGTAGTTCTAGCCATGAAAGACGCCGATATCGACGCTGACGAGACAGACCGCCTGCTGCTTCAACGCATGGTCGCGGGCGACCGCGCCGCGCTGGCGACGCTTTACCGCAGCTATCACGGACGCTTGTGCCGGTTCCTGTCGCGGCTGACGCGGCGGGCCGACCTGATCGAAGAGGTCATCAACGACTGCTTCTGGATCGTCTGGCAGAAGGCCGGCAGCTTCAAGGGCGAGTCGCGGGTGTCCACCTGGATCATCGGCATCGCCTACCGCTGCGGCCTGAAGGCGCTGCGCCAGCGCGGCGACGAACCGGTGGACGACGAAGGCATGCCCGAAGACCGCATGCCCTCCCACGACCCCGGCGAGGACCGCGAACTGCGCGACTGGCTGGGCAAGGGCATGGAGCGGCTGTCGGCCGACCAGCGCGTGGTGGTGGAACTGGTTTATGGCGTGGGCCACACGCTGGATGACGTGGCCACCATCATGCAATGCCCGGTGGGCACGGTGAAGGCGCGCCTGTTCCACGCCCGAGTGAAATTACGAAACGTACTGCCAGCCTTGGCTGGTGACCAGCTCACGCAGAAAGAGAGCGTGCCATGAAGTTGACGAAGGATACTGACAGGGACTGTTCCCGAGCCTGGGAAGCGATGCCGTGGGTGCTGCAGGACAGCGCCCCGCAGGAGCAGAGCGCCTGGCTCACCGAGCACCTTGCGCAATGTGAGGCCTGCCGCGAGGAATTCGCGCAGCAGAGCCAGTTGCGGCTTGCACTTGCGCTACCCACGGACGTACAGCTCGATCCGGAGGTCGGCCTCAAGCGCCTGATGACCCGCATCGACGACCAGGTCCAGGAAACCACGGCGCACGCGCGCAGCGGCACCTGGTTCCAGCGTGCGCTGGTGGCCGCCGTGCTGGTACAGGCGCTGGGCATCGGCGTGCTGGGCGTGAAGCTGTGGTCCGAAGATGCTGCGCAACCGTATCGCACCCTCAGCCAGCCATCGCCGGTGGCCATGCCGGGCGCCATCCACGTGGTGCCGGACGCCAACATGAAGCTGGCCGACTGGGACCACCTGCTGCATTCGCTGCAGCTGCAGGTGGTGGGCGGCCCCAACGATGTGGGGGCGTACACAGTGGTGCCGGAGCATGCGACGGCCACGCAGGACACGCTGCAGCAGTTGCGCGCGATGCGTGGCATCCGGCTTGCCGAACCGGCCACCACGAGTCCGTGAACACGTGCCCATGAAGATCCGCGCCCTGCTGCTACTGCTGGCCATGACGGTGTTGGGCGCGTGCACGGCGGCGCGCCCCTCCTCGTTGCCTGGCGCGACGGTCGGCCCCGGCGCATCCGGCGGCGACCACGTGGCCAGCATGAACAGCTCGCGCGACATCGTGCTGGCGGTGGCCAACCCGCAGGAGCCGCCGCCGACCCACGCGGGCTCCAGCATGCTCGGCTATGCGCCGCCGTCCAATTACGGCAAGGGCCAGCGCGCCATTTCAATGCTCGACAGCATGCGCGAGCACTACGGCTGGCATGAAGTCGCAGGCTGGCCGATCAAGGCGCTGAGCCTCTACTGCATCGTGCTCGAACCGCCCGCAGGCATGAGCCGGGATGACCTGCTCGCCGCCCTGGCCAAGGACGAACGCGTGGCGCTGGCCCAGCCGCTGCAGGATTACACCGTGTATTCCGCGCAGAACACCGACGACGCACACAAGTACAACGATCCGTATGCGGACCTGCAACGCGGCTTCGTCGAGACCGACGCTGCGCTCGCGCACAACAGCAGCCAGGGCGATCACGTGGAGATCGCCATCGTCGACACCGGCATCGACACCTCGCACCCCGACCTGCAAGGACGCATCCACGACGCCAGCAACGAAGTGGATGGCGACGATGCCGCGTTCAAGCGCGACGCGCACGGCACCGAAGTCGCCGGCATCATCGGCGCCATCGGCGACAACCATGTGGGCATCGTGGGCATGGCGCCCAAAGCCATCATCAGCAGCTACAAGGCTTGCTGGTACCCCACCACGGTGGAAGCCGGCGCACGCTGCAACTCGTTCACCCTGGCCAAGGCGCTCGCCGCGATCCTCGATACCGATGCGCGCGTGATCAATCTCAGCCTGGGCGGTCCGTCCGATCCCCTGCTCAACAAGCTGTTGATGCAACTGCTCGAGGAGCGGCGCATCGTGGTGGCCGCGATGCCGCCCAATGGCAGCACCCGGGGGTTTCCCGATAGCGCTCCCGGTGTGCTGGTGGTGCGCGTGAGCGGGCCCACGCCCGCGCCTCCCGAGGTGTTGAGCGCGCCAGGCAGCGACATCCTGACCACTCAACCCGGCGGGGGCTACGATTTCACCTCCGGCTCGTCGATGGCTGCCGCTCATGTGAGCGGCATTGTTGCGTTATTGCTGTCGATATCGCCGAACCTGGATCCAGGCAGCATCCGCGAGCTGCTGCTGAGCAGCAGCAAGCTGGTGGGCGGCATGCGTCAGGTGGATGCTGCCGCCGCCGTCACCGCGCTCAACAAGAACCTCAGTTCCTCGCGGCGTTGACGCCCCCGTTTCCTTCCCTTATCGCGGATCCCCAACCGTGAAGCAGATTGCCGAATCCCCCTCCTGCATGCCCGATGTCGCCGCCCAGCCCTATCTTGGCGGCCCACTCGACTGGGTTGGCATGGCAGGTATCGACGCCCCCGTGCGCATCGGCGCGGGCGACGGAGACATCCAAAGCGTGCATGCGCGACTGGATGCCTTCGTCAACCTGGTGCGCACCGACCGCCGCGGCATCCACATGTCGCGCCTGTACCTGTTGATCGACGAACACCTGGGCGCTGCCGCGCTCAGTCCGTTTGCGCTGGAACGGCTGCTGCGGGCCTTCCTGCAATCGCATCATGAGCTGGCCGATCGCGCGCGCATCCGTTTGCGCTTCGACCAGTTGGCGCCGCGCAAGGCGCTGCGCAGCGATTACTACGGCTGGCGCAGCTACCCGGTCACGCTCGAAGCCACCCTTGGTCACGAGGGCTTCGAGCTGACGCTGGCCACCGACATCACCTACTCATCGACGTGCCCTGCTTCGGCAGCGCTGTCGCGCCAGCTGATCCAGCAGCGTTTTGCGCAGGACTTCCCTGCCCATGAGCCCGTGCAGCACGCCGATGTGTTCGCCTGGCTGGGCAGCGAGCAAGGCATCGTGGCCACGCCCCATGCCCAGCGCAGCGTGGCGCACGTGTCGGCACGGCTCGCCCACGGCGCTCCGCTGGATGTGATCGGCCTGATCGACCAGGTGGAAGCGGCGCTCGGCACGCCCGTGCAGACCGCGGTCAAGCGCGAAGACGAGCAGGCCTTCGCACTCGCCAACGGCGGCAATTTGATGTTTTGCGAGGATGCCGCGCGCCGCATCCAGCGCGTACTGGACGCCGACGATCGTCTCGCCGATTTCCATGTGCGACTGGAGCACCAGGAGAGCCTGCACGCGCACGACGCCGTCGCGTACGCGAGCAAGCGTCGATAAGCAGGGCCATGCATGTCGGGGCGGCAGTGCCGCCCTTCACATCTCGTTGGCGAGCGTGGGTATGCACTGGATGGGACCCCAACGGAGACCATGCGCATGTCCGACCACGTCTACAAGTCCATCGAACTGACCGGCTCCTCCAAGACCAGCTGTGATGACGCCATCCGCACCGCCATCGCGCATGCCTCCAAGACGATCCGCAATATCCGCTGGTTCCACGTGATCGAAACACGCGGGCACGTGGACGAGGGTCAGGTGGCCTATTGGCAGGTGACGCTGAAGGTCGGCTTCACGATCGAATAGCGGGCGCTTCCTGTCTGCATTGGCGACAGGCGCCCTGCCACCGCAGCGTTGATCACGCGGCCATCGCTGGCGCCGCGTGATAGCTGCGCTTGAGATCCAGGAAGTCGATGGTCCGTTCTGCCCGCAGCCACTGCGCCAACTGCGCCTCATACGCCTGCCGATACGGCTTGCCCAGGTGATGCTGCATGAAATGCTCCCGGCTGCACGCCCACACTTCATACAACACGAACGTGTCCGGATCGTCGGGCTGTTGATGCATATAAGTGGTGACGAAATCCGGTTCGCTTGCCATCGCATCAAGCACGCCGAGCAGACCCTGCTCGAGTTCGCGCACATGGGCATGCTTGGCCGGCAGTCGCACGATGAAGGCAATCGTCTCGTTCATGGGGATCACACTCGGACGCGTTGAAGGGGTGATGCATGATCGGACGCGCCCGATGCCAACACGTCCGGGGCCTTCGATGAACATATGCGATTTCATCGAACGGGACGCGGCGTGGACTTGCGCTTGACGTGGCCAGCCTCAACCTGACCCGGACAGGTCAGTTCGACCACACCTTTCCGCCCCTACTTCCGGAGTCAAAAGCATGCATATCGACCTCACCGGCCGCACGGCCATTGTCACGGGTTCCACCGCCGGCATTGGCCTGGCCATCGCCAGCGGCCTTGCCGGCACCGGCGCTCACGTCGTCGTCACGGGCCGCACGCAGGCCCGCGTGGACGAGGCCATCGCCACCATCAAGAGCGCCGTGCCGAACGCCAGGCTCACCGGCGTGGCGGGCGACCTGGGCAGCGCGGAGGGCGCGCGCCAGCTGATCGCACAGGTGCCTGAGGCGGACATCCTGGTCAACAACCTCGGTATCTTCGAGCCCAAGGCGTTCTTCGATATTCCCGATGAAGACTGGACGCGCTTCTTCGAAGTGAATGTGCTCAGCGGCGTGCGCCTCTCGCGCCACTATGCGCAGGGCATGGCCAAGCGTGGCTGGGGCCGCATCCAGTTCATCTCCAGCGAATCGGGCCTGCAGATTCCCGCCGAGATGGTCCACTACGGCACCACCAAGACGGCGCAGCTCGCGGTGTCGCGCGGTCTGGCCGAGTCGCTCGCCGGCACCGGCGTAACCGTCAATGCGATCCTCCCTGGTCCGACGCGCTCCGAAGGCGTGGGCGACTTCTTCGCCAAGATCGCCAGCGACCAAGGCATCACGCAGGATCAGGTGGAGCGCGATTTCATCCAGACCCATCGCCCCTCGTCGCTGATCAAGCGCCTGGCCACGGTGGAGGAAGTCGCCAATCTCTCGGTCTATCTCGCCTCGGAACAGGCCTCGGCCACCAACGGCGCATCGGTGCGCGTGGACGGCGGCGTGGTGCGCTCGATCGCCTGACCGGCAAGCTCGACGGACGCCCGATCATGCGGGCGTCCGTCGGCGCAGCAGCCTCAATGCGATGAAACGAAGTCCGATGCCGCTGGCATCGGGGGCACCGCAAAGTCGTTGCGCATGCGCCGCACTTCGGCCACCGGCGTGCGCCCGAACAGGCGCTTGAACTCCCGGTTGAACTGCGACGCGCTGGCATATCCCACGGCATAAGCGGCTGCTTCCGCCGTCATGTCCCGCCGAGCCATGAGCAGTCGCGCCTGATGCAGTCTCGTGGACTTCAGGTATTGCATCGGCGATGTCCGGGTGACCGACCTGAAATGGCTGTGGAACGTGGGCACGCTCATGCCGGCTTCGCGGGCCAATTGCGCCAGACGAATCGGCTGGGCGTAGGCAAGATGGATGTGGCGCAGCGCCTTTCCTATCCGGCCGAAAGCACCCTGCATTTCCAGGGTCGAGCGCAGCGCCGCACCCTGTGCCCCGCTGAGCACGCGGTAATAGATTTCCCGCACGAGACCGGGCCCAAGAACCGCTGCGTCCAGGGGTTCATTCAATGCCTCAAGAAAGCGCACTACCGATGTCTGCAACGCCCGATCCATCGGGCTGGACATCATGCTGCTGGGCGCATCCTGGACGGCGTGCGAGGGATGCTGGGCGATCTGCAGCATCAGATCGGCGGCGACCTGGAAATCCAGATGCATATAGATGGCTAAAAGCGGACGCTCCGGCGTCCCGTCCGACTCCATCGTAAACGGGACAGGCACGCCAACCGCCAGATAATGCTGCTCGTCGTAGACATAGACCTGGTCGCCAAAATAGCCACGCTTGCATCCCTGGCACACGATCACGATGCCGGGGTCGTACAAGACCGGAGTTCGGTGCAGGGCGCGGTCGGAACGCAGGATTCGCACCCCCGGCAAAGCAGTGAGGTTGTAGCCCTCCTGCGGCGCAAGCTGTCGAGCAAGGCTGCCCATCGATGGGCTTTCGACCGGCACCTCCTGGGGCTTGGATGAGACGCGTCGGCTCATAGGAATGGGCAATACTTCAAGAACATCAGACGTAAAATATCCTCCCGTCATTCACTATTGTGCAAGCACCAAATTCAAACCCGAGGTGCAGTCGCCATGTCGGCAAGCAAAACGTTGTTGATTACCGGAGTCAGCAGTGGCTTCGGCAGGGCCCTGGCCCAGGAGGCCCTGGCCATGGGGCATCGCGTGGTGGGGACCGTACGAAACGAGCAAGCGCGCGAGGAGTTCAAAGCGCTTGCCGGCGGCGATGCCACAGGGCGCCTGCTCGATGTCACTGACTTCGACGCCATCGATGGCGTCGTTGCCGACATCGAGAAGACCGTGGGACCGGTGGACGTGCTGGTCAACAACGCCGGCTATGGCCATGAAGGCATTCTGGAAGAGTCGCCGCTGGCCGATATGCGACGGCAGTTCGATGTGAACGTCTTTGGCGCCGTGGCCATGATGAAGGCCGTGCTGCCCTACATGCGCAGTCGCCGCCGGGGACACATCCTCAACATCACCTCGATGGGCGGCCATATCACGCTGCCCGGCATCTCCTATTACTGCGGCAGCAAGTTTGCCCTCGAAGGCATTTCCGAAGCCGTCGGCAAAGAAGTGAAGCCCCTGGGCATTGCCGTAACAGCCGTGGCCCCCGGCTCGTTTCGCACAGACTGGGCAGGACGCTCGATGGTCCGCACGCCCCGCTCCATTGCCGACTACGACGGGCTGTTCGACCCCATCCGCGAAGCCCGCCAGCAAAAAAGCGGGCGGCAGCTTGGTGATCCCGTCAAAGCAGCACGAGCCATGCTCGAGCTGATTGCCCATGACTCGCCTCCAGCACACCTGTTGCTGGGAAGCGATGCACTCGAGCTGGTGCGACAGAAGTTGTCGTTGCTCGGCGAGGACATCGATCGATGGGAGTCCATCACCCGTTCAACGGACGGCTGACAACGCC
>NZ_JBFTRY010000009.1:0-71224 GCF_056399745.1 Dyella sp. 01N36 | reverse complement strand
CGCTGGGGTGTACCGCTCCGTTGGCTGGTCGCGCACAAGTGCGCTCCTACAAGGGTGCGCTACGGGAAGAGCCGCGACGCCTCGCTACTGACCCTGCGCTTCCAGCCAATCCACCAGCGCGCTCATATCGCGCAGGTCGAGGTCAGGTGCGGTGCCGAGGAGGCCGGGCCAGGGATGGCCGTGGCGGTTGATCCACGCGGTGCGCAGGCCCGCATCGCGGGCGCCGACGACGTCCAGTTCCGGATCATCGCCAACGTGGAGGATTTCTTCAGGCCGCAGCCCGAGGTGCTCGGCGGYAGCCACAAAAATACGTGCATCGGGTTTGGCGATGCCGGTGTCGCGGGCGCAGATGTGATGCGCGAAGTGTTCGCGGATGCCGATGCGATCGAGGTCGGCGTTGCCGTTGGTGAGGCTGACCACCGGCCAGCGTCCAGCGAGGCGCTGGAGGGCGGGCAGGCTGTCGGGATAGAGCTCGACGCTGTTGCGCGCGGAGAAATAAACCTCCCACAGCGTCTCCAGCGGTGCCTCGTCGATGCCGCAGGCGGTGAAGGCCCGTTGCATGGTGATGTGGCGCTGCGCGGTGAAGTCGTGGGCCAGATCGGTGCGCTCGGCGGCGACCTCGGCACGCAGCGCACGCATGGCCGGGATGGGCCATGCGCGCGCGACGTCGGGATAGTGCTGGCGCAGGTACGCATCCAGATCGCGGTCCGCACGCTCCAGGGCCGGCAGTACCGGCCACAAGGTGTCGTCCAGGTCGAGCGTCAGGGCGCGGATGCGCACGTGCGGTGCGATCAGTTGCCGCTGACCTTCAGCACCTGGTCGATCTTCACGTTGTCGCTGGACAGGTCGTTCCACTTCTTGAGATCGGCCACCGACACCGAGTACTTCTTGGCGATCACACCCAGCGTGTCGCCCTTGGAGACGGTGTAGGTCTGGCCGGTAGCGCCACCCTTTTCAGCCGTCGGCGAGGTTACGGCAGCGGCCGTCGGTGCGGTCGGCGCGGTCACCGGCGTTGCCGTCGGGATCGGATCGGCGACCACGTCCATCTTGATGCCGTTCTCGGCGAGCAGCTTCTCGCGGCGGGTCTTGTCGTTCTGGGCCAGCTGCGGTGCATCGGTGTACGGCACCAGCTGGTGGGCGCGCGCCAGCGAACGCACTTCGTCGGTGTGCAGGAATTCCATGAAGGCAGTGATCTGCGCGGCCTTCGGGCTTTCCTTGTTGGTGACCAGATACAGCGGGGTGTACAGCACGTAGCTGCCATCGGTGACAGTCGACAGGCTAGGACGCACGCCGTCCACGCTGACCATCTTCACCTTGCTGTTGCTGGCCACCCCCGACAGGGTGGTCACGCCCAGTGCATTCGGGTCGAGCGTCACGGCTTCTTCCAGCTTGGCCGTGTTGACGTACAGACGCGGTGCGGCCACCRGCTGGTTGCCGCGACCGAAGATCAGGCGACGCAGGCTGTATTCCACGCCGTCACCCGGGCTGGCCACGGCATACAGGTTGATCGGCGCGTCCTTGCCGCCGACGTCCTTCCAGTTGGTGATCTTGCCGAAGTAGATGTCGTGCAGCTGCTTGACGGTGAGGTTGCCCGTGCCGTTCGACGGATGGGTGATCATCACCAGCGCGTCAAACGCGACCGGCGTGAACACCAGGTCGGTCTCGGTGCCGCCGGCGCTGTTGCGCGCGCTGCCGGCGATGTCGGTCAGGCCGTGTGCCACGGCGTCCAGGCCCGAGGCGGTGTTGAACGGCTGGATTTCGATACGGCCCTTGCCGCTCTTTTCCCAGGCCTTGCTCACGTCTTCCACCACGCCACGGGCGGTGGCGTAGTCGCCGCGCCACACGAGTGCCGGTGCGGTCGGGGTGGTCGGCTTCTTGGTGGTCTTGGTGGTCTTGGCGGYCGCGAGGGCGCCGGTGGTTGCGAATGCGGTAAGCATCGCAACGATGAGCAGGCGGGAAATGCGTGATGACATGGCGGTGGGGAACCTCGAATGATGATGATGGTTCGCAGGCCGCCTTAGCTGGGCGTGCGTGCAAGAAAGGTGTAACTCGGCTATTTCAGCCAGCCTGCACGCAAACCGCAAGCGAATTCCTGCCCTTGCATCGTGGAAAAACGCGACGACGGACACGCATCGCCAGTCGCGTTTATCCCCCGTTCCCGCATGTCACGACAAAGCGGCCTGTCGCAGCTCCATTGCGACATGAGCCGCCTTGTCGCGGCGGGGAGTGACATCAACGGATATCTACGTAGCGCACGCCATCATCGCCCGACACCACCAATACCAGCTGCCGCGGATTCACGCCTGCTAGCTGCTGCAGGGTGCGCAGGTCGGGAATACGCAGGTTGCCGATGCCGATCACCACGTCGTTCGCCTGCAGGCCCGCTTGCGCCGCGCGGCTGCCTGCACGCACGGTGCTCACGCTCACACCGCCCAGGCCTTGCGAGCGCAGGTTCTGCGGGAGCTCGCTGAAGGTCACGCCGGTCAGTCGTGCATCGAGCTTGGCCCCATCCACCGTGGCGAGTTTCTCCGGCACCAGCTTGGCGCTGACGTTGCGCACCGCGCCATTGCGTTGCACCGCAAGCGTCACCGTGCTGCCCAGCGGCAGCAGGCCTTCGGCGTTGCGCAGATCCTGCGCGTTGCGCAGCGGCTTGCCATCGAGCGCGGTGATCACATCACCCACCTGGATATCCGCACTCTCCGCCGCCGAGCCGGAGTTGACGCGCGTAACCACCGCGCCGTTGCTGTCCTTGAGCCCCAGCACCTTGGCGATGCGCGGCGTGATGTCCTGCGTTTCCACGCCCAGGTTGCCGCGGTTGACCTTGCCGTGGACAATCAGCTGCTTCATCACCTCCGTGCTGAGATTGGTGGGGATGGCAAAGCCAATGCCCACGTTGCCGCCCGACGGCGAGAAGATCATGGTGTTGATGCCGACCAGCTCGCCGCGCAGGTTCACCAGCGCGCCACCGGAGTTGCCRGGGTTGATCGMSGCRTCGGTCTGGATGAAGTTCTGATAGCCCGTGCCGCCCAGGCCCGAGCGGCCCAGCGCCGACACGATGCCCGAGGTCACCGTCTGCCCGAGGCCAAATGGATCGCCGACGGCCACGACAAAGTCGCCCACGCGCAGCTGCGCGGAATCGGCCATCGGCAGTGCCTGCAGATTCGTACCCTGGATCTGCACCACCGCCACGTCGGTGTCCGGATCGGTGCCGACCAGCTTGCCCTTGAAGTCGCGGCCATCCTGCAGCGTCACCGTGATGTCGTCGGCGCCGCCCACCACATGGTTGTTGGTGAGGATGTAGCCCTTGGCCGCATCCACGATCACGCCCGAACCCAGGCTCTGTTCCACCCGCGAACGCGGCGAACCCTGCAGGCCGAAGAACTGCCGGAACAGCGGATCGTCGAAGTACGGATCGCGCACCTGCACCCGCGTCTTGGTGGAAATGTTCACCACCGCCGGCGTCACCTTCTCCAGCATCGGCGCCAGCGAAGGCAGTGGTTGTCCATCGATCGACACGGGTAGCGCGGCGTGACTGGCGAAGGGTGTCGCGGCAATCAACACCAAAACCGCGGCGGCCAGTCGGCGGACGAAACGAAGAAACATGGGGACTCCTTGTGCGTGGGTCGAATCGTTGGTCATTCGACTCGGCGCGGCGTCGGCGGTTCCACCGTTTGGTATTGACGAATTTACTTTACAAGGCGAAAGGGCAGCGGTAACTTTCCCTCGTTCGCGACCACAACATCTTGTGTGACTAGGCCGGGCCTAAACCCAAGAGCTGGTGTCACAGGGCACTCTCAGGGGGGAGTAGCCGAAGGGTCGGGCAGGGAACGCAAGGATCGGGCTCTACGCGCGGCTTTTGCTTTTCAGGCGCGACCCGATACGAGCGGCTTAGCCGAACAGAACAACACCAACACGGGGCCGTGAGGCCAAACCGAGAGGTCAGGAAGCCGATGAGCACCGCGCGTGCACCAGCCGTAACCCGCGATACCGTCATTCCGCTGCAGCCTGCGTCCTACGATATCTGGGACAAGAAGTACCGCCTGAAGGCGAAGTCCGGCGCGCCGGTCGATGGCAGCGTGGACGAAACCTACCAGCGCGTCGCCCGCGCCCTGTCCGATGTGGAAGCCACGCCGGAGCTGCGCGACCACTGGTTCGAACGCTTCCTGTGGGCGCTGCGCCGTGGCGCGATCCCCGCCGGCCGCATCACCTCCAACGCTGGCGCGCTGGAACACAAGCCCGCCACGTCCACCATCAACTGCACCGTGTCCGGCACCATCCGCGACTCCATGGACGACATCCTGGAGAAGGTGCACGAGGCCGGTCTCACGCTGAAGGCCGGTTGCGGCATCGGCTACGAGTTTTCCACGCTGCGTCCGCGCGGCGCGTATGTGTCCGGCGCCGGTGCGTACACCTCCGGCCCGCTGTCCTTCATGGATATCTACGACAAGATGTGCTTCACCGTGTCCTCGGCCGGTGGCCGTCGTGGCGCGCAGATGGGCACGTTCGACGTCAGCCATCCGGACGTGAAGGAATTCATCCGCGCCAAGCGCGAAGACGGCCGCCTGCGCCAGTTCAACCTCTCGCTGCTGATCACCGACGGCTTCATGCAGGCGGTGGAGCACGATCACGACTGGCCGCTCGTCTTCCCGGTGCACGTCAAGGAAAAGGACGAAGTCGACCTCACCGACGCCGAGAAAATCGTCTGGCGCGAGTGGCCCACCCACGAAAACTACGTGGGCCGCGACGACGGCCTGGTGGCCTGCAAAGTGTACGGGCACATTCGTGCGCGCCACCTGTGGGACATGATCATGGTGTCCACCTATGACTTTGCCGAGCCGGGTTTCATCCTGATCGACAAGGTCAACGAGATGAACAACAACTGGTGGTGCGAGCACATCCGCGCCACCAACCCGTGTGGCGAGCAGCCGCTGCCGCCGTACGGCTCGTGCCTGCTGGGCTCGGTAAACCTGACGACCTTTGTGCGCGACCCCTTCGGCCCCAAGGCCCGCTTCGACTGGGACGAATACCGCGAAGTGGTGAAGATCTTCACCCGCATGCTCGACAACGTGGTGGAGATCAACGGCCTGCCGCTGGAACAGCAGCGCCACGAGATCCTCTCCAAGCGTCGCCACGGCATGGGCTTCTTAGGGTTGGGCACCACGCTCACCATGCTCAAGATGCGCTACGGCACCGCCGAGTCGGTGGCCTTCACCGAAGAAGTCTCCCGCGAGATGGCCGTCGCCGGCTGGGAAGTGGCACTGGACCTGGCCAAGGAAAAGGGCCCCGCGCCCGTGCTCACCCGTGACTACACCGTCACCGGCGAGATGCTGCGCAAGCGTCCGGAAATGGCCACCGACGGCTACAAGGTCGGCGACACCATCCCCGGCCGCGTGCTGCACGCCAAGTACAGCCGCTACATGCAGCGTATCGCCAGCGTGGCGCCCAACCTGGTGGCCGAGCTCGCCGAAACCGGCGCGCGCTTCACCCACCACAGCTCGATCGCGCCCACGGGCACCATCTCGCTGTCGCTGGCCAACAACGCCAGCAACGGCATCGAGCCGAGCTTTGCGCACCACTACTCGCGCAACGTGATCCGCGAAGGCCGCAAGACCAAAGAGAAGGTCGAGGTTTTCAGCTACGAGCTGCTGGCCTACCGCGCGCTGATCAATGCCGATGCCTTGCCCTACTCGGACGACGCCAAGTCCAAGCTGCCCGAGTACTTCGTTTCGGCCGACGACATCTCGCCCAAGGAGCATGTCGACATCCAGGCGGCGGCGCAGCTGTGGGTGGACTCGTCCATCTCCAAGACGGCGAACGTCCCCACCGACTACCCGTACGAAGATTTCAAAGATATCTATTTTTACGCGTATAAGCAGGGTTTGAAGGGATGCACCACGTTCCGTTTCAACCCCGCGGCGTTCCAGGGTGTGCTGGTTAAAGAAGCCGACCTTGAGAGCACCCTCTACCGCTTCGAATTGGAGGACGGTAGTGTTGTCGAACTGAAAGGCAACGAAGAAGTGGAATACGACGGCGAAATGCATACCGCCGCCAATTTGTTCGATGCCTTGAAGGAAGGGTATTACGGAAAGTTCTAAACTATCCGCGATACCTGATCTCGGGTGTCAGCCCACTGCCAAGAGCAATACCGTAGTGTCCTTGCGGCAAGGCTCAACATAAAGTCCAGAATCCACGTCGGAGGGGATAACACGCATGTCCATCGATACCGAGTTTGATGTGAAAGAAGTAACCGCCCAGGTCGTAGACGCGCCGGTCGAGGTTCCCGTGGTCGAAGTGACCGCGGCAGCCAAGCCCAAGAAGGCTCGCGCCAAGAAGAAGGTGGCCGCGGCCAAGAAGGCTGCTCCGGCCAAGAAGGCTGCTGCAAAGAAGGCTGTGAAGAAGGCCGCCGGCAAGAAGACCGCCAAGAAGGCAGTCAAGAAGGCCGTGAAGAAGGCAGCTGCCAAGAAGACCGTGAAGAAGGCCGTCAAGAAGGCCGCCGTCAAGAAGGTCGCCAAGAAGGCCGTCAAGAAGGCAGCTGCCAAGAAGGTCGCCAAGAAGGCGGTCAAGAAGGCAGCCGCCAAGAAGGTCGCCAAGAAGGCCGTGAAGAAGGCAGTGCGCAAGTCCGCTGCCAAGAAGGCCGTCAAGAAGGTCATCAAAAAGACGGCCAAGAAGGCCGCCGTTAAGAAGGCGGTCCGCAAGGTCGCCGGTAAGAAGGCCGCCAAGGCGGTCAAGAGGTCCACTGCCAGCAAGAAGGCGAGCGTGAAGAATGCCGTCCGCAAGGTCGCCAAGAAAGCCGCACGCCGTAAGTAAGCCGTAACGCGACCCGGCCCGGCGCTGAACACGCCGGGCCGGATCGTTCTTAAAAGTTCGTCATTCCGGCGCAGGCCGGAATCCAGTAGCGACACCGCCCAAACGCGCGACCACCTCAAGACGCCGGTTCTTAGCCAAACAAACCGCCGCGCCGCCAACCCGTCGGAAGAACACACCATGGCGATCAAGATCGAAAAGAAGATCAAGGGCTACAACGTCGTAAAGCCCGAGGACAAGGCCGCGTCCGCCGCTGCGCCCGCCGTTGCACCGGCAGCTTCCAAGGAAGCGCCCAAGGCGGAAATCATCCAGATGCACGAGAGCCTGGAGCGTCCCGAGACGCTGGTCGGCTCCACCTACAAGATCAAGTCACCGCTGTTCGAGCACGCGTTGTACGTCACCATCAACGACATCGTGCTCAACGTCGGCACCCCCTACGAACAGCGCCGCCCCTTCGAGATCTTCATCAACTCGAAGAACATGGACCACTTCCAGTGGATCGTGGCGCTCACCCGCATCCTCTCCGCCGTGTTCCGCAAAGGCGGCGACGTCACCTTCCTGGTCGAAGAGATGAAGGCCGTCTTCGACCCCCGCGGCGGCTACTTCAAAGCCGGCGGCGTCTACATGCCCTCCATCGTCGCCGAGATCGGCGCGGTCATCGAGCAACACATGAAGATGATCGGCCTGATCCACGACCCGGAAATGGACGAGTCCACCCGCAAGCTGGTCGCCGAGAAGCGCGCTGCCTATGAGGCGGTGACGAGCGGCAAGAAGGCTGCTGCCACCACCACGGAAACCGCTGCCACCGAATCCCCCACCGGCTTCCCGCCGGGCGCCACCCTTTGCGCCAAGTGCAATACGCAGGCGCTGGTGCTGATGGATGGGTGTCAGACTTGTTTGAATTGTGGGTATAGCAAGTGCGGGTGAGAAGCGTCTGACTCGAAATCAGGCGTACTTGCAAGCGTGCCGCGGGTTCGAATCCCGCCCTCTCAGCCAAGGAAATAGGGCTTGCATCGCTGCAAGCCCTTTTTCTTTACCCGGTTTGCGGGGTGTACGCGAAAATATTGATCCCTTTTGCATCTGTGCATTCGTAAAGATGCACGCGCTCCGGACGCCTAGTCATCATCCACTTCCAATCCCACCCCATTGCCGAATAGCTCTTTGCTGTGTTTGTCGACGTAAAGCTAGCAAAGGATTGGGAGCTGACGAGTAATGAGATAGCGAAGCGGCGGGGAGGTGGCGCTCTTTATCAGCACGAGATTCGATGGGCGCACCAAGACCTTGCGCGAGAGGGGGTAATTGAGCGCAAAGAGATCTCCGGACGAGGGCGTTGGAAGTTACGCACCAAAGTAGTGGTAGTCCCAGAAGACTATGACCGCGAGAGCGCGACCTTTTTTGAGGGAGCCACGATCAATCTCTCGGTTAACGCGTACGAAAGGAACAAGGAAGCCCGAGAGCTATGTCTTAAAACGTACGGCGCGAGTTGCCGTGTGTGCGAATTTGACTTTGAAAGGGAATATGGCCCTGTAGGGAAGGACTGCATCCATATTCATCACATCGTTGAACTTAGCTCAATCGGCACGACGTACGAGGTTGATCCAGTGAGGGACCTAGCGCCAGTTTGCCCGAACTGCCACTACATAATTCATCGGCGTCGGCCGGCATATACCATTGAAGAAGTGCGGGAAATGCTGAAGTCAGCGCACTGAAGATAAATAGGGCGAAACAACAAAAGGGGTCAGAACACTTTTTCAGCCTTGCTTCGTGGCCGAATCTTCGCCACGCGACCTAGTTCTGAAGCAGTGAGCTTCCAGAAAAAGTGTTCTGCCCCGTTTGTTCTGGCCTACTTCGCCCCCGCAGCTGCCACAGGCTTACCGTCGATGAAGTTGTGAACCGCCGCGATGGTGGTGCTGGGGGCTTCCTCCATGAGCCAGTGACCGGCATGTGGGACGACCAGCTCAGTGACGTTGGTGGCGGCATTGCGCATCACAATGGCTTCGTTTGCGCCGAACGACTTTTCACCGCCGATCGCGAGCACGGGCATCGTGAGTTTGGTCGCCATGGCCGCCTGGTTGTCTTCGACGTCCTTGCGGAAGGCGCGGAACTGCGAGAACGCATCGTGCATGGCGTTCGGTCGGGCATAGAGTTCGGCGTAGTGCTGGCGCGATGCTTCGTCCATTTTCGATGGATCACCGGCGAACTCGTTCCAGAACCGGTCCAGGTAGATGCGTTCGCGGCCCGCAACGAGGCGCTCCATATCCGGGCCTCCGAAATCGAAATGCCATAGCGCAGGCCAGCGCACGATCTGGTCCCACGGCGGGATGCCGGGCACGGGGGCATCCATCACCACAAGGCGATCGGTCTTGTCCGGATAGCGGGCGGCATAGGCGTACGCCACCATGGTGCCGATGTCGTGCCCCACCACGGCMGAGTGATCAATGCCTAGCTTGGTCAGCACGCTGCGAATATCCGCGGCCTGTGTGCGCTTGTCGTAGCCGCTTTCGGGATGTGAGGACAGGCCCATGCCACGCAGATCGGGCACGACGACGGTGTGATTGCGCGCCAGGTCCGCCGCCAGCGGCGCCCACATGTCGCCGGTGTCCCCAAAGCCATGCAGCAGGACAACGGCGGGCCCTTTCCCGCCAACGCGAACGTGGATGGTGGCCCCGTCCGTCTGGATGTCCTGGACGCGGAACGATGGCGGAAAGGGTTGAACGGTTGCAGCAACGGGCAGGCTGGCGCCCGCGAACAGGCACGCCAGAAGCAATATGCGAATCATCAGCATGACTCCCTCAGGAAAGGCCGGGTCAGGTAATGCCCCAGAGGACCGCTGCCATAGGCTCGCCGGTCCGGGCGTAGTTCAAGGCAGGTCGCGTTATCTGGACGTGATCAAGGCGCTGAATAACGCGGACGGGTAGAGACATGGTGCTGACGTCTAGCCGGCCTTGCGCCGTCACGCATCACCTCACCCAGGTGGACACCCATCTCGCCGATCCCTGACAGACGTTGCCAACCCTGCTTGTTAGGGTCAGTCAGTCATTCGCGCTGTCGTATTGCACGCCCTCGCGAATGACCATGACCACCAGGTCATGAGGCGCGGGCCGTGTGTGCTTGCAACACCCACGACCCGCTAACCATCACCAACTTATAGAGAGTTGATCATGGCTACCCGCGATCATACGGTACGCATTCGCTCGTCCGTTCCCCCTGACGACACCCTCACTCCTCCGCCCGGCGACTCATCATGCACGTCTGTTGCATGGCCAGAAACCCCGCGTCTTGTCACTCGCGGTGACATCGCCCTGGCGGTGCTCACCTTCACGCGCCTGCGTCTCGACAGCGAGCAGTGCCGCCACGCGCAGTCGCGGGGATTCCCCGGCAGAGCGCTGCCATGGCCGCTTCCCATGGCCGTCACGGCCAGCCTGGGCACGGCCATCCACTGCCTGCAGCAATACGCCCGGCTGCTCGGTGACGAGCCTCGAGTGAACACCACACGCCTCCGATGATCGCCGTTGCAGCGCATCGGCCGGCATGGCGATGCGCCGCATTCGGGCGATCACCGACAAAGTTGCCAAGCATTCACTGACACGGAGCGCTGTAAGCGCTGAGCCGCTGTGCGGCCGTGTCCGACAGGGAGGAACCACCATGGAACTGATCCAGCTCACCCCGCATTCGGAAGTCGACCCCTCGCAACCCCTGCGAGCCCCCGGCGACATCCTGCTGCACGCGTACCTGATCCCCAACGCACTCAACCCCGCCCAACTCGCCCGCCGCACCGGCATACCGTCCAATCAGATCAAAGCCTTCATCGCCGACACACAACCCATCACGCCAAAGATCGCCTTGCGCCTTTCGCTGACCTTCGACACCACCGCCTTTTATTGGCTGGCACTTCAGGCGCGCTACGACTTGGAGAAGGCCAAGCCTGTGATCCGCGCTTACCGCCCTCTCGTGGATGACGGTCCGCTAACCACGACCAACTACTAAGGCGTTGATCATGGCCAAGTCCAAACACACGGGGCGCATACGCGGCAACGCTGCCACACCCAACCCAGGCAAACCCGTCAACCCGTTGAGCCGCCGCTACTGGATCTTCGACGAGTTTCCAGAACCGGCACAGCGTCTGGCGGCCACCAGCGCAACGCTTGCCGAAGGCATCCAGGCCGTGTCCTGCGTGCTGGCCAACAGCGAGGCCTACCGGCTCATCCAGGAAAGCTCGTCCGGCTATCCGCCCGCCAACTTGCCGCTCTCCCCCGCACTGACCGAGGGCCTGTTTGCGGCGCTCTGCATGTTGAACGAGCGGGCTGCGGAAATTGCCTGGGGGATGTTGGAGCTGGAGGAGGGGAGTGCTGTGAGCGGCTGAAGGCGCTCTGCCGGTGGTTGTGGCGCGACAAAAGGAAATGGGCGGGGCAAATGCGACCGCCCATCCAAAGAACGGCAATAATGGAGTCAAGTTCACTTCTCGCCGCCTTTGAAGTGAATCTGACCCCACCGCCACTACGGTGCCAAAAACGGGTCAGGTTCACCTTTCAAATGGAAGTCCATCGATAGACCTGAACCTGACTCCGTCATGGCAAGGATCTAACGTCGATCCGTGCGCGACTTAAGTAATTCAATACAGCAGATCATAGCTATCGCACCATAGACGAATACTTTGATGCTATGTGTGGAAAGGTTCCTTGCTGCAAGAGTCGCGAACATAAGTGCGAGAAGAGATAGAAATACCAATCTGAATAGTTTCTCATTCAATTAGCCACCTCGCAGGACAAGAAGGAGCACCGAACCACCCTTCTCGAGAAAAGTGGTCGGGGTACTCATCTCTCAGTAGAAAATCGCTCTGACCACTTTAGTTCTCTGACCACTTTAGTTCTCATCAAATGAATGTTGAGCGAGCCGCCGTTTGGGCCACCCCCGAGGCTTTCGTCAAAGATCGCTCTTATGCGGTAAGAATAATATAAACCAGAAGCCGAGACCGATAAGAGTTCCATTGAGCATAGACGAGAATGCAAATTCACGAAGCCGGAAGAAAGAGAGCCCTTCTCCAGCTAGTAAATGCATACCGCAGTAAGAAATAAAGCTAATACTGCCTATAAGACCAATTCCAAAAACAAGCATAAAAGAGACGATCCCGCGATCAGCAATCTGACGTCGTCTGTCGAGTTTCATATACGCACCCACTGGGGTCAGATATCGGGGCTCTATGCCGCCTCTCTGCTTAAAAGTGGGCGGCATAGAGGTCACACTTTATCGAACGCTAAGCGCATTTCGGCAATTAATCGATGCAGTCATTGCGCCCAGGCCGGCCCCCAAGACCGCGCCGCCCGCAGCGGAAAGGATGGCGCCCGGCCCACTGGCTGCTCCAGCAATGGCGCCACCAATGCCGCCAGTGATTGCTCCGGCCTGAACATTACTGACGAGGTTAGCAGTCGAGCAAGCGTCCGGCAGAACAAGCTTGCCGTTGATATAACGAGCCGTGCCAATATTGCCATCGGCAGTGCTACCACCACTAATGTTTTCGAACTCAGTAGCTCTAATAGAACGCATTGCGCGTCTCCTTAGTAGTTGTCTGGAATTGCCCGCCCAGACATTCGGTATCCTGCCGTTGCGGGCGAGAACTATCGGGCGAATTCACTTTGGCTTGTGCGCTCTTCAGGTTGCGCGCACTCGGTTTCGTGAGTTCTCCCATCTTCAACGGCCAGGATGTAATCCGCTGCCGCAATCGTCTCTGGCCTGTGAGCCACGTAGATTCGCGTGATGTTTAGCTCACGCAGCATGGCGTTGATGCGTCTTTCGCATGCCACGTCAAGGTGACTGGTCGCTTCGTCCAGAATCAAAATGTGTGGCTTGCGATACAGGGCACGCGCGAGCAGCAAGCGCTGACGCTGGCCACCGGACAGCGCAGCGCCC
Organism: Dyella sp. 01N36; assembly: GCF_056399745.1. Classification (NCBI taxonomy): domain Bacteria; kingdom Pseudomonadati; phylum Pseudomonadota; class Gammaproteobacteria; order Lysobacterales; family Rhodanobacteraceae; genus Dyella; species Dyella sp. 01N36. Next base: position 58,513 of record NZ_JBFTRY010000009.1, on the reverse strand, counting down.
ATGTCCCCGCACAACGTGTGGTAGCCCATCGGCATGGCCGCAATGTCGTCATGAATCTGGGCCAGCCGCGCTGCTTGTTCAATTCGCGTTTGCGAAGCGTCTTCAGCGAAGAAGCTGATGTTGTCGGCAACGGAGCCCGCTATAAGTGCGTCGTCCTGCATCACGCAACCGACCATCTGCCGGAACGTCGACTTGCCCAAACTCTTCAACGGGATGCCGCCGACGTATATGTGCCCGCGGTCGGGATCGACCAGGCCTAACATCAAGCGCGCGAGCGTACTTTTGCCACAGCCGCTAGGGCCGGTCAGCGCAACAGACCGTCCCGCCTCAATATGAAAGCTACAATCATTCACCACCCACGGCTCGCCGTCGGCGTAGCGGAAGCTCACGCAGTCGAATGACAGCGACGGGGCCGGCAGCGGACCGATGTAAGTACCATCTGTATCTGCCTCCGTGGGCGTCATAACGATGTCGGCTAACCGCTCCGCCTGGATGCGCAACATGCGCAGTTCGATGGCGTAGTCGACTAGGTTGCTGGCCCGACTGATGAACTGGTCGCTATAGGCCAGAAATGCCATCAGCATGCCCGCGCTGAACTGGCCGTCCAGTGCTAACCGTGCCCCTGTGCCCAACAGGCCAATCCGTAGCGCACCGCTCAACAGGCCTTGCAGCGAACCGTATACAAGGCCGAACTGCTGCACCTGCACGCCAACATTGAGTGTGTTCGTGGTGGCGTTGATGAACCGCGCCGATTGTTGGGGTACTTGATTAAAAAGGCGAATGGTTTGCACGCCTCGTACAGCTTCCATGAACTGACTCTGCTGCCTGGAGGCCAGCACAACCTGCTCGAGGTTCTTTTCGCGATAAAACCGATAAGTAAGCGCGCGAAATAGGCCGTACAACGCCAAGCCGGCAACGGTGAGCGCCGTCAACAGTGGGCTATACAGCAACAACATCACCAGCGTGAGCGACGCCATGATTCCGTCCAGCACTACCTCCACTGCGCGTGTCGTCAGAGTTTGCTGAATCACCCCGATGGCGCCAAAGCGGGACACCACATCGCCCAGATGGCGTTTCAAGAAGTACGCTTGCGGAAGGCGCAATAGATGCTGAAAAACGTTGGCTGTCCATTGAAGGTTGAATCGCGTACTCAGACACACCACTGTCCAGCTACGTACCGCCGATAGCCCGACTTGCCACACCAGAAGCACCAAGAAGCTCACGGAAAGAAACATCAAAAGGTCGTGATCACCATCGGCGATCACGTTATCCACTGTGATTTGCATGAACTGCGGTCCGAGTAAGCCGAACAGCTCCAACGCCAGTGCCAAGGCGAATACTGTCAGCAACGCGCCTTTCAATCCCGACACGCTGCCCGTCAGGGCACGTAGCGACATCTCCGTGGCCGGCGCCTTGCGCTCAAACGTAGGGCACGGAAAAAGCTCGATGGCTACACCCGTGAAATGCTTGCTCAGTTCGTCATAGCTCAGCCGGCGCTCGCCCGCCGCTGGATCATGAATCACGGCGTCGCGCGCGGTTGCTTTGTGCAACACCACAAAATGATTCAAATCCCAGTGCAAGATGCATGGCACTGACAATTGCCGCATTTCGTCTAGTTCTAGCCGCACTGGATTGCCATTCAAACCCAGCCCATGTGCTACTGCCAACAACTGCGTCAGCGTCATACCTTTGAGCGATGTAGCGAAGCGCCGCCGCAGTGTCTGCAGGCTGTGATGCTGGCCATGGTACGCCGCGATCATGGCGACACATGCGAGCCCGCATTCGGCCGCCTCGGTTTGCCGAATCATCGGCAGCCGCCGCCGCCAACTTAGTAAGGGGCCTGCTACGGCGTCGTCGACCGGTGACGCCACCGGGCTGCGCGCAGCCAGGATGACCTCCTTGTTATCGGTGGCCACTGCTCGCGTCATGCGTGACCACCCGAAGAGCGGCGACCGAGTCCATAAAGCGGCTCAAAGATCCATTCAACCATGCGGCGCTCTTCGAGCAGCAAATCTGCTTCCACCGCCATGCCGGGCCTCAAGCTTTCCGGCTGGTCGTACACGTCAATGTGTTGGGCAGGCAATGCCACATCGACGCGATAAAGCGATTCTTGCGCGGAGGCTTGACCGAGCACCGCGGCTAGTTCCGCGGGCGTCAGGGCACTACGTGAGACGGCCGTCACGGTGCCGCGCTGCGCCCCAAACTTTTGGTAAGGGTAGGCGGTGTAGCGGAGCACGACGGACGTGCCAGTATGTACAAAGCCAATTGCCTTGCTTGGCACCCACAATTGCGCCTGCAACACCGAGTCCTTCGGCACCAGCGACACTACGGCTTGGCCTGGCGTGATCGTCTGTCCCGGCTTGACCAGTACAGCAGATACGACACCGTCGGCGGGCGCGCGTAACACTGAGGTGCGCTCGGATTCGTTCTGTGCGAGCGACTGATTGACTTGCGCCAATTGGCGATGCAGGTCGTTGAGCTTGGCGGCTGTCGTGAGCGGCAGTTCGTTCAACTGGTTACGCGCGCTATCTCTTTGTTGCTGTAGCTCCACACGCTGGCGCATAAACGCCTGCGCTTGTTGTTCTGCATTGGCCTTTTGGTTGCGCTGCTGCTGCACCTCAATGACCGACACATAGCCCTTGTTGCCGAGGCCCTCGAAGCGGGACAGAAGGGCCGATAGCTCGGCTACTTGGCGCCGTTCCACCGCAATCTGTGCATTCACCTGGACCAATTGACGGTCAAAGGTGATGATCTGCTTACGCAATTCGCTGGCCTGCACGCCCGCCAGCTTCTGCGCGCCGTCGATGTCCGCTTGTAAGCGTTCCTGTTGCTGACGCAACTGCGCGCTAATGTCCGCCGCCGTATCGTCAAAGGTGGCGCTGCTGCGCTCAGTACTGATGGTGGCCAGCGCATCCCCCGCGCGTACTGTCGCGCCTTCGGTAGCATGTACCGTTGCGAGGTTACCGAGGACTCGCGCCGAGACGGTGAGGAGGCCCGCCTGGGGCGTCAGGTTGCCAACAACGCGCTCGCGCCGCGTGTAGTGTCCCACTCCAAGCCACACGCACAGACTGGCGGCAAAGCACACCCCAAGAGCGGCCCATACGCGGTGTGATAGTGGCGTGGCGAGACGAATAGCGCCGACGGTCGCGGGTGCCCGCGCCTGCAAAACCTCTCGCCGAAACAACGCGTGCTCAGCCAAATGTGGATCCATCCGTAGAAAGGTCTTGCCTTCGACGCTAAATCTATTCCGCGGGTACGATCAATGAGACCTATCTCAAAGTTGCCGCGATATCTCGCTTAAGGACGCTCCGCATAGTTGGCTTAGAATTTATTTCGGCAGCCAGGGCTTGGCTATCGGACGAGTCCTAACAAGGATCAAAACGGAGTCAGGTTCACTTCGCGCCGCTTTGGGAGTAAGCGTGACTCCATTTCCACTACTGTGACTGCGATGGAGACGACCTGCGAATGAGTTCATCAATCCTTCTTGCCGTGGCACTTGCAGCAGGATTCCCTGATGCGAGTTCGTCGCCTTCATTTCCAGCGACACCGCAGCTGACCTGCGAAATAGGCACCCGGAACTGGTGCTTCATCAGGATCGGCGCTGTCATCAGCATGAAGGACGCCGGTGCTGATCGGATTTGGACGGTGGAACAGAAAGGCGAGATGGCAGATGGGCCTCTAGTGATTGTCGAGAACAAATTGTGTTCCGAGAAATCAACCGCCAGCTTGAGGCTGCTGGGAAGCTCCACGCAAACCTATGATGGCCGTCCTTACGTATCGACAAGGTACCAGGTGACGTCTCAAGGCTGCGTGCTGGAGTTTCGCTGGCCTCAACAGTCGAAGCATCAAGGGGTCTATCGCGAGGTCATGCGATACGGGGTCTTTGTGGGCGATATGGAGGTAAACCCCGAGCGTTTGACTCAGTTGTATAAGGTTGAAGCCGTTGAGTGAGGGTGTCCGTCAAACTCGGGTCAGCTCAGGCTCACTACTCTCGCGTACAGAAATGACCCTGACTCTGAAGATCGACTTTGCCGCGGTTATCAACCTACTCACGAAGGGACCAATCGCTACATCTCAATCGGTGTTATGCGAATGGTTGGTTTAAATCCCCAGTGGTATCCCGTACGACTCCGGCGCTAGCCGTTGAGCCGCAGGCCGGAATATTTCGCTAGTGGTCTTTCCAGCATTGATCACACTGGAGATGGCAATGAAGATGCGCGCAAATTTCGTGCTCGTGTTTGTCGGTGTCCTCCTTTTCGCGAGTGGCCATGCGGGCCAGGGCTTGCCCAAGGCCGCCGCCATCGATCAGCGCTACGACCGATTCCACAACGCAGAGGCCGCGCTGGATGCATTACCGTCGGCCACCCGTCCGGCAGCCATCGTTGAACTCTATTCGACGAACATCGCGGACCAGCAGGAATCGGCAATCCTGCAGGAGCTGACCGAGGACTCGGTTGATCTGCTGTTCCGTGCCGCCTCCGACACGGCGTTCTACACGTTCGACCAGCGCTACGTTCGGGACATGCAGGCCGATCTCGATCGGCTGCGTGCGCTGCATGCTGATGGGGTGCGTCACTACCAGGACTTGTACGTGGCGCTGATAAGCGTGCGTGATTTCGACGCTGCTCATGCGGTGCTTGCCAGCTGGCCGACGGCGAGCAGCGATCCTGCTCCCACCGTCGTTGGTGCGCTGGCCGACGGCCGGGGACCATCTGCCTTGATCCTGACCGACGACGGCTTGTCGGCAAGTCTGCAGCCCATCCGGTTGAGCGGCGCAGTCGATATCGTGGTGATCGGACACCCGCAGTGCCACTTCTCCCGCGATGCGGTGGCGGCCATCGAAGCCGATCCCCGTCTGAAGGCCATTTTCGCCAGCCACGCCCGTTGGCTGATGCCCCAGGACGGCCGCATGCAACCTCGCCACGTCGCCGCCTGGAACGCCATGCATCCGCTTGCCCGCATGAACTACATCTATCGGCAAAGCGATTGGAAGGCCATCGACACGTGGTCAACGCCGACCTTCTACTTCTTCAGGGACGGGAGACAGGTGGGCAAGCTGGTCGGGTGGGGACCCGGCGACGAAAGCGAGCGGGCGTTGCGCAAGGAGCTGGAAAAGCTGGGGCTGCAGTGACCGACAAGGCGGTTTGGCCCGTGCGTGACGCCAGGGCGTTCAAGTCGTAGAAAGATGAATACGCCGAATCTTTGGGCGCTTCTTTTGGCTGGCCTTCCACAGGTCGTATCGCACCTGCATCTCCGCCCGCATCATGGCGCTGGTGCCCAGAGCATCTTCCAGGCGCAGCGCCATGTCGGCGGAAATGCCGTTGGTACCATTGAGAATGCGGGAAAGCGCGACACGGGTGACACCAAGCTTTTGTGCGGCGCTGGTGACGGTGATATCGCCCGGATACTCCCGTAGCACCTCGCCGGGATGCGCCGGGTTGTGCATGCGGTTCATCGGGTTACTCCCAATGCCAGACCCTGATTCAGCCAGAGAGGCAGCCCCAAAAAAGGAAATGGGCGGCGCAAACGCGACCGCCCATCAGTCCAGCCAGTCCCGTCGCTCGACGGGCCGTTGGTGCTCCGCCAGTAGGGCGGTCGCATGCTTGGCCGGGTTGTCCTGACAACTCGGGAGCAGGTTCAGATTAAGCGACCGATTGTTGCGCCACCATCAGAAGAGTCTTAGTAAGTCGTAAAAACACGACGCATATCGAACGAAATATCGTTTGGCGTGCACTTTCAGAAGATTCGCTGCCGGCTGCCGCGTAATCGAGTGCTTTGCGGCGGTTGAACGTACGCGGCTGTACGTTTCTTACCGCATCAAACCCGTTCGAACGTCCGCCCCGCACCCTTATCCAGTTATGCCTTGCCCGCTGGCTGGCGCGCAATCGTCGGATCGACCAGATCGATCGTCCGATTGGGTGCGAATCCAAAGACAGCCTCGAACTCCGCGCTGGTCAGCAACGCCGCCGCGCGCTGAAAGTAGGCCTGGTTGCGCGCATTCAGAGCCTCTGCCGATGGCATGACCTCTCCTTTGACAACGGCCTCCCTCTGGGCCAGCTGCTCCTTCCGCACGCTGTCACGCAATGCCAGCAGGGGTGCGAGCTTCTCCGACGCATTGAGCGACGCCAGCACCCGCTGGGCGTGGATGGCGAAGTCGTCGTTGGCGTCCATGGTGTTGACCGCACTTGGAGACGAAGGAGGAGCCGCGCAGCGCGAGATATTGGCGTTCCAGTCGTGATGCAGGATGCCGTACGCGCCATAGATAAAGCTGCTGGCACGGTAGCCCCGCGCCAACGCCACCGTCAACGGCGTCGTGCCCGTGCCACCCGTGGCCCAGAGCACCTGATTGGCTAGCTGGTGGCAGACCCCATCCAGGCCGTAGTAGTAAATCGTGCCGCAGGCGTTGGGCCGGGTTTGCGGAGGGATACTGTCCGACTCTTTGTTGGGAAGGCACAGGCACTGCGCCAACGCAAAGTCGCCGCTGGCGCTGCCGAGATAACCCTGGGGCTGTTCTGAGCTTTCGCCCTGGCAGTGAAAGTCGCCCCAGCAGTACCAGTAGTTCGCCTGAGCTTTCTCTACAGCCTTGATGCTTTTATACGGATCGATCCGGTTGTCGTAATCAGTGACAAACGTGTGGTCGACGGGCGAGTCGCTCGAGAAAGCCGGCGTGGCCCAAGCGTAAAGGGTCGTCATGGCCCGTCTCCAATTAGGTGGGAATGCGAAGCGCTGATGTGGCGCGCAACGCTAGCACCCAGTGTTGGAGGGGAACGATAGGTCCTAAGTTGTAAGTAGTCGCTGCGAGATCAGCTTTGGGAAATGACTCGCGTGCCTCGGCAACGCGGATAACTCGGGCATCCCCAAAATGCTTCGTGCGTGCGGCGATTTTCGCGGCGAATCATTTCCGATGCGCAAGTAGGGCATGTTGGAGCGACGCCGGAGGGCTTCGCCGCCGCCGTCGCGAGCGCCGGCTCCTGATGCGCGGGCGTAGCGGCCGTTTGCACGTTCTGAACCATCGCCAGGAGCTGATCACCATTGATCAATTCGATAGGCTTGCCCGTCGCGAACCGGCGGGCATCCGCGGTGTAGTCTCCCGTGGAAACGATGATCACGCTGCTTGCGTTGTGATGCGCGAGCAAGCCAAACATCTCGCGAACCACGGTGACGGGAACTTGTCTTGACCGCCACTGCTTGCACTGCACCAGCACCGTTTTTCCCTGCTTGCGCAGGAGCAAATCGATACCGCCGTCCGCGCCACCAAGACCTGTCTCTTCGACAGCATAGCCCTGTCGCCTGAAGGCCTCGCCGACCAACTGCTCGAAGGCTTGCCAGCTCATGGCGCGAACGCTTTCGAGACCGGTCTGGGATTCGAGTAGTCGTTTGCGGTATCGCTGGCGATAAAAAGATGAAACCGCACCGATCCAACACCCAAGTAGGACTACCCAGGCCATGGGTGCAAATGAACCGGCGGCACTGGCCTTCCCAATGCCAGCTAAGACTGGGTTATTGCTGGATGAAACCATCCACCCGATACTGTACCGGACGACCACGAATCCAATCACACCAAGCACAATTCCCACTTGCCATGGCATGAATGAAATAGTTTCAATCCCGCTTCCCCTGCGCTTAGCCACGGCTCTCCCCTTTGTGCCGCAATTCTCTGCAACATACAGGGGGTCAGGCCGCGAGCAAAAGTGGCCGATTGGCGCAGCGTTCTTGGGATGAATGGGGCGGGTAAGTTAAATTGGCCCGTTGTTAGACAGCCTTCGGCTTTGCCAGACCTTTGCCTAGCAGTCTGGATGTTATTTCTAGGGCACAATCGCAGAGTGCAAATAACCCGTTCGCACGACGGGCACACGCACGCCCACGATCGGTTCCAACGATTGCCCCGACAATCGCCAGAGACCGATTAGCCAGTTGTCTCCAACGCGCCAACCTAGGCTCGCCCGGCTGATCCTTCCCAGTAGCACTTCGCCGTGCCAGCGCAAGGGAAAGGTAATCGCGCCATCGCCGAAAGCGCTGTAGCCATCGTTGATTGTCTGGCCAAACGTGGGGAGCACTCCGCCCTGATCGTCCATGGATGCCTGCATGGTGGCATAGCTGGCCGCCTCCTCATCAGACAGCGCAGTGGCAGACAGCAGTTCTGGTATCCGGCTGCGGTCATAACGAGCGACATAGGTGTTCGCCAGTGCGATCAGGTCGCTGCAGCGCGGATTGTCCTCGGCGCAGAAACCCTGTGGGCTTTGCAATTCATAGTCGTAACGCACTTCCAACCGGTTCGGCGCGATCCACTTGCCACCGGTCAGCGCCTGCGTCCGGATGGTGGAGTCTGTCAGAGCGATTCCGAGCGACAGGGCGTGTGTCGCTCCCTGAAATGAGACAATGGTTCCTTGGGTCGTCCAGCAGTTCTGTTGCAGAACATGCGGTGTCATAAGAGCTTGTAATGTGCGGCCGCGCCAAGTGAAAAGCGCCCAGTTCGCGCAATGCAGCGTGCCAGCCACCGTGTACATGCCGCCTATGCCGAGATCGGGAAGCATTGCCAGCGTGATCCTCGTCGTGTCGCCGTTGTCGACGAGCTCGTTGATCAAATCCGTTAGCGGCTTGCCAGGATCAACAGGGATCTTGGAGCCGACATCTTTCGCATCGGCCCCCTCCTCCTGAGGTGCAAGGAAGATGGAGCCGTCGCCGCCAAGTGAATTCCAAGGGTCTTTGGGATAGCCACGGTCCTCGTCTTTGGAAAGCTTGCTTGCGATAGCGGTCAGTAGTGGCGAAGCATCCTTTCTGTCGCGAAACACGTGGCTCAAATACGCGATGCGATCCTGATAGAAGCGAGCCAGCGGCTTCTCCAGTCGGTCCTCTTTCGTGGTCAAGGGCTTCTCGCCAATCAGCCCATGGATCAGCTCGTTGCGCTCTGCCAGCCAGTGTCGCTGGTCGCGCAGCAGCTTCTCTTGCTCGCCGCGTGCCCGTTGTGCCGCTTCCGCATAGGCCTGGCCCATCTGTTCATCAAGGGCCGAGATCCTGTGGCTTTGACAGATCGCCTGATCAATCGAGTTCGAGGCCTTGTCGCAACTAATACCCGCCGCTGCGGCGAGTCCGCTGAGACTGCAAAGAACCAAAGCCGTCATTCGCCTAAGCCACATGGTGCTCATCCCTGGGGGCCGATTCGTAAGTCTCACATTTTTTTGAGGCCATATCGAAGCCCTCATTGAGGCAACTTGGAGGCACCAGAGGGAGATGGTTGTGAGGAAAGGCACAGAGGCGCGTGCCGCAACTTGCACTACCTTGGCGTGCTCGAAATATTGCTAAGAAAGGACCGAGGTCGCGGAGGCTGACTCTTGGTTGAGATCGTCCGCCGATTCCATCGCTCGCGTCAAAAGCGTTACGAACAGCTGCGCGCGAAAGCGGACGCTGGCAACTAACAGGCTGGCCCAGTAGAGCGAAACCAAAGCGAATCCGAGAATGAGTTCCGGCCACGTGGGGTGAGGCGGCCAGTGAAGGTCTTTGAACTGCAGATAGAGCGCCGCTACGACAGGTAGCGCGCCTAGCTTTTCCAGGCCACCCGAAAGCAGCGGGTACTTGTCTTTCAGCAGTTCGTGACGACGTGACGCATACTCCCCCATGGCTTCAATACGAGCCCTTGGAAAGGCACGGATCCACGCGACGAGGCGATCGTAGTGGTGTTGATCGAAATCCAGCTGCTCAGCGAATTGGCGCCGCTCCTTGGCAAAACCGGGAATGCGCCACGGTCGACGCGGTATGAGCGCAACGGCCAGCGCCACGACTTCGATCGTCAACATGGTCGCAGTGAAGACGACAGTCCAGGTCGAGTCTGGCATCGCCTTTCCAGCAATGAGACCGATAAAGCCAGCGCTGAACCCGAGAATGAAACCCCACCTTTGGCGCCTCGTCGGTGCTATCGCGAGGCTCTCATGGTCAGGCAGGGCGTCGATGCGCTCGTTCAAGGCAGAAAAAGTAAGTGTCGCCGAATCCATAGCTCCCCCTATTGGTTCATGCCAAGCATATGGCCTCTCGCGTGCCTATGGCCACGCGAACCCAGGCAGGCTGCGGTTCTCGGCGGCCCGTTTGAGTGAGATGATGCCTCCCTAACCCTGGACGCCCCGCCATGAACTCCTCCGACGACGATTTCGACACCACCCAGCCCTTCGACGATGACGACGACTCGCTCGACGCGCGCGTCTGGCAGTTTCTGCTGTTGATCAATCCCGGCGATGACGACGCGGCGTTTCAGCAGTTCGCGGGGTATCGCGAGGCGGTGGCGGAGTTGGCGGAGGATGAGATCGATGTTGCGCAGGTGGTGGGGCAGGTGGCGGATTGGCGGGCCACGTTCCATGTGGATGCCGGCGACACGCGGGCGCTGGTGCAGGCGATTGATGAGCTTGCCGCTCGCTGGAACCTGACCATCGATTGGGATGGCGATACGGACGAGGATGAATACCACGCCGATATCGACACCGCGGATCTGCTTGGCGTCGCTTACGACAATCTCGCGCCGCACGGTTACACGCTATGGGTGCGCGATACGGACGATGACAGCGTGGCGGGTTGGATGTCGTTGAGCCGGGATATCGAGCCGATGCGGGAGCTGGCGCCGGAGTTGGGGATTCATCTGCATCGCGGTAACGAGATCGGTTGAGCGCGGAATGCATGTGCGGTGTTCTCGTTTGAGTAACAGCCCTGGGTTGTGCTGTGGCCGGTGTGGGGCGTGATTTGAATCGAGCGGCGTGATGAAGAGCGTCGCGCACAGGGTGCGCTCCCACAGGGGAGGCGCTCCCACATCGACATGTCGCCGACAACGAAACACCACCCACCATGAAACACCACTCACCAAGAAAAGCCTTTGTGGGAGCGCACCCTGTGCGCGACTGACGTGCCTCACCCTTTCAACGGCCACCGATACCGAGATACGCGCTTTCGTTGAGATACGTATAGCCAGGCATCGCAGTTGCATCGCATGTTCTTGCTGATGCCGAGGCCATTTCGCGGCGCATGGCCTCGCGGGGTTTTCGCCGATCAAACGGTCTAAGTAAAACGCCTGACTACAGCGCTTATGCGCTATGGAGCATGCGCGGCGCCGGCGCTAATCTCCGCCGTGATTCGAACAGGGCGTTTGCGTGCTCGACGCTCTTCCTCCGCAGCATGCGGACCGTGGGTCAACGGAATATCTGCTCGCAAGAGGCCGCGCGCCTCTGCTGGAGAGCTGCCGTGTACGACTATTTCTTTTCAGGCAACCAATACATCCGCGTCGTGCGTGACGACACCGGTCCGGGCACGGTGGATGCCGGATATCCGCGCGGCATTTCGCCGAACTGGGGCTGGGGGTCGTTCGGTGCCAACGGCATCGACGCCGCGCTCTACAGTGGTTCGAAGTGCTATTTCTTTGCGGGTAGCCAATATATTCGCACCACGCGTGGCGTGACGGGGCCCGGTACGATCGACCCGGGTTATCCGCGGGCGATTGCGCCGAACTGGGGCTGGGGTGCGTTCGGGGCCAATGGCATCGATGCGGCGCTATACAGCAATTCGAAGTGCTATTTCTTCTCAGGCAAGCAATACATACGAGTGACCCGCGGCGAAACCGGGCCCGGCACGGTGGACGCGGGTTATCCGCGACCCATCTCGGTGTGGAACTGGGGATCGTTCGGCGAGAACGGCATCGACGCGGCGTTGTACAGCGGCTCGCGTTGCTACTTCTTTGCGGGCGATCAGTACATACGCGTCACGCGCGCCGATGAAGGTGCGGGTACGGTGGATGCGGGTTATCCGAAACCCATTTCGCCGAACTGGGGTTGGGGCAATTTCGGACGCAACGGCATCAGCGCGGCGCTCAACAGCGCAGGCCCATATGCAGCCATTCCACAGGCGGGCCTGGGCAGCAATTCGAATTACTTCCTGTATAGCCCGGGGCCGCGGGTTTCGGCGAGTGAGGCGGTCAAGCAGAGGATACGCGCGATACCCGATTTTCCCTGGTTTGTCTCGTGCAATCATTTGCGCGGGCTCTCGGTGCACATCATCGTGGACACCGACATCACGGGCAGCAATGGCTTCGGCTTTCAACTGAACGCGTACTCGGCCAGCGGCGCATACGACGGCGCGCAGCAGTATTGCGTGCTGCTGATTCCCGACAATACGTCGCCAGGCATGTTGTGCATCGTGGACAACTGGCACAACAAGCAGCAACAGGTGATCAATATCCTGCAGCGGCTGGCCAATCTGCCGAGCAATACCTTGCCTGCCGGCTATCAGATCATCATCAGCCTGTCGAATGATGCCGCGGACAACATCAACGGTGTCACCTTCACTCTGATCGACAATCACGGCCACACCATAGGCAACAAGACCGTATCGCTGAGCGGTCAGCCTGCACAGAATCTCGCGCCCATCGTGGCGTTTCAGGTCAACTTCGTGGGCGACATCAACGGCGCCACCACCATGCTTTCCTCAGGCGCGGGCACTATGACCTACTCGGCCGCCAATCTGATGTCGATCTTGAACACCGAGCCGCAGTGCGTGGACTGGACGTACAAGACCGTGGAGGCGGCCAATAGCGCCTATAGCTTTCTGCCCGATACGCCTAGCCACAACTTCACCCAGTCGTTCCGACTCAGTGCCGGCGGCAAGGTGATCCATCGTGTCGGCAAGATCGAGCACAAGCTGGTGTTGCCCAAGGGGGCGCAGCACAAGCTGTGAATCGATGACAGTCGGCTTGCTTGACCTGCCTGCGCGGCGATATCAGGCGTTTCCTTAAAAGAGAGCCGCTTGCGATGGATGAAGCCATACGACCGGCTTCATCGCAGTTCGTGGCGCAAGCGCGTATCGTGCGAGGCCATCTGCATCCGGCCATCGCCATGATTACGACCGCACCCTTCCCCTATGCCGCTTTTCTCGCAGCCTTGCAGGGAGCCGAGGCTCCCGCTGCGCTCGCACGCGTGCTGCCGGGGCAGGGCGAAGCTGACGCCCGCACGGAGACTCTGATGGCACTCCTGCAGGCTCGCAGGGCCACGCTGCAGGCGGCGTTCGATACCACCTTGGCCGCCGACGAATTGCGCCGCTATCAGAAGTACGCCAAGCCCGGGAAACCCTCGGCGCATATCGTGCAGTTGCGCCAGAAGCAGGCCGCTGCGCGTCAGGCCAGCAGCCTTTCGCGCCAGTCGCTGATCAAGGCGGCGTCCGCGTTCGTGCGCGAGGCAGGCATCGAGGTTCCCGAGCGGGTGGCGCTCGATGAGTTCATCATCCACTGGATCGACGCGAATGTGCCCAGGGACGCTATTCCGTCTTGAGCAACGCCAGYGCCTGATGCCGCGCCGAGGCACGCAACGATGTGCGCAACTGCGGATCATTGGTGGTGCGTGCCAGCACCATGCCGCCCACGCATAGCGAGACCATGGCGTCGGCGCGCCGGTCCGCATCGCGCATGCCGTCGAGCGCCACGCGATAGATGTGCCGCATGCCGCGGATCAGATCGGTATAGGCCTGCTGCGGTTCCAGCCCGGCACGCGCCACGTCCGAAGGCAGTGCGTAGAGCGGGCAATGCATGTCGATGTTCTCCAGCACTTCATCGCTGAGGTAGAGATCGATCAACATCCGCGCCATCTGTTTGGGATCGTCGATGGCCGGCGCCGATTGCGCCGATTTCACGGCGAACGGATTGCAGGTGGTGAAGCTGGCGACGGCGGCGGCGTAGAGTTCGTCTTTGCTGTCGAAGTGGTGATAGAAGGCGCCGCGGGTGAGCCCGGCGGAGGCCATCACCTGGTCGATGGTGACCTGTTCGAAGCCGTGGCGATTGAACAGGCGCCGCGCGGATTCGACCACGCGTGCCCGCGTCTGCACCTTGTGTTCGGGACTGTAAGGCATGGCTGCAACCTCCGTGGGACAGGTATAGCAGGCTCTCAAATTATGTTCTTTAACATATTTTGCGGCGGGGTAAGGTGGGCGCCGGCAACCCAACCAAGCAGCGGAGGAAGGCATGAAGATCTACTGGATCAAGGCCCAGGCGCCGCGCCGTGTGCTGGCGCTGGTCAAGCATCTGGGCATCGAGGCGCAGTGCATCGAGCTCGACCTGATGGGCGGCGGTCTGAAGACGCCGGCTTATACGGCGCTCAATCCCAATCGAAAGGTGCCCACCCTGGTCGATGGCGATACGGTGCTGTGGGAGTCGTCCGCAATCATGGCGTATCTGTGCATCAAGCAGGGTTCGGATATGTGGCCCGCGCACGAGCCCGCCGAACAGGTGGAAGTGCTGCGTTGGCTGTCATGGAACGACCAGCATTGGGCGAGTGCGGTGGCGCCGTTCTATTTCGAGCATGTGGTGAAGGCCACTTTCCATATCGGCGAGCCTGACGAGGCGGAGATCGCGGCAGTGATTCCCGAGCTGAAGAGGTTTGCCAGCGTGTTGGACCAGCACCTGGAGGGCCGAGACTTTGTCGCTTGCAGCCGCCTCACCATCGCCGATTTCCAGCTCGCTTCGATGGCGTGCGAGTGGCGGCATTCGCGCATGCCGCTTGGTGATTATCCGAACGTGGTGCGCTGGCTCGATGGGCTGATGCGCTTGCCGGCCTGGGCCGATCCCTGGCCAGCCATAACCGCGAAGAAAGCCGACGCACTGGCGTAGTACTGCAACGCGACCCTGGCACCATCCGTCCATCCACCCTGGAGGCAATCATGAAACAGTTTCTCGCGGTCTATATCGGCTCGGAAGCGACCCATAAGGCATCGGGCTGGGATGAGCTCAGCGACGCGGAGCGGCAGGCGCGCACGCAGCAGGGCATCCAGGCCTGGGGCGCCTGGGTGCAGTCGCACAAGGACGCCATCGTCGACGTCGGAGCGCCGCTCGGCAAAACGCTGCGCGCATCCAAGAGCGGCATCGAAGGCATCCGCAATCAGATGACGGGCTACACCGTGGTGCGGGCCGAATCGCAGGAGGCGGCGGCCAAGCTGTTCGAGGGCCACCCGCATTTTTCGATCTTCCCGGGCGATTCGGTGGAAATCATGGAGTGCCTGCCGTTGCCAGGGTAAGTCGGGGCGGGGTTATTCGTTCGCTCAGCCAGTTTGTCGCCGCAGGCCGCATAATCCCCACGGGACTAACCAGTGGGGTGTGAGATGGACGAGCAGCGTAAGCCGTGTCCGGCCTGTGGCGAGATGATCATGGCCACGGCGCACAAGTGCCGGTTCTGCGGTACGGATATCGATGCCTATGTGGCGGCGCGTGAGGCCACGACGGAACGGACTCTGTTCGAGGGACATCCGGCGGTGGTGTATTCGGCGGGACAGTACGTGCTGATCGTGATCACCCTCGGCATCGCCTTGCTGGTCTATTGGATACGCAGCCTCTCCACGCGTTTCACCATCACCACGCAACGCGTGCGCATCGAGCGCGGGCTCTTTTCCAAGATGCAGGACAACCTGGAATTGTTCCGTGTTGACCACATCGACCTGCACAAGCCGCTGGGGCAGCGCATGCTGGGCTATAGCACGGTGCACCTGCATTCGTCGGATGCGGGCATGACGTCCGTTTACTTGTATGGCATCCCGGATCTGGAGGCGATGGCCGATACGCTGCGCGATTGTTCACTGCGCGAGCGCTCGCGTCGTCGCGTGCTTCCGGTAGAGCAGATGTAGCGCATGGCGTCACGAGGTGCTGTCACAGCACCGATACAGAAGGCCGGCCGATGAGCCGGCCTTCTGCGTTTTCGGGCGTGCGTTCTTGAAAACCCAGGGTCGGCACGTGTGTTGCAATACCGGGGTGGACGCTCTTTTATGCGTAACGTCTAACGAAAATAAGTACTTGCAACGGCCGCTGTGCGTGGCTACTCTGCGCGTCCCGTCAACCCAGCCTTAGGAGGAAAGAACAATGATTGTTGTAGCTGCAGCCTCTGCCGGGTCGACGCGCTTCTGATGTTTCTGCCAGCCCTCGGCTGGCTGGCGCTTCATTCCTCGTTTCGCACCCCGGCACTTCGTTCGGCCGCTCTTGCGTGGCCGTCGTTTTCCTTGTTTCCAGGGTGTTTCCCATGTCTTTAGAGACGTTTTCGCTGCACCAGCTCGGCTGGCGCGCTGAGTACGCACAATCCTTGACCTTGGCCGATTTCGAGGCCGGTTATCCCGCGCGTGTGCTGGCGGTGCATCGCAGCGGGCTGACGGTGTTGTCCTCGCGCGGGCAGGCGTCGGTGGTGCTGCCGCATCATCTCGTTGCCGGCGTGGCGGTGGGTGATTGGGTATGGCTCGCGGACGATGCGGATCGCGTGCTGCGCGTGCTGGATCGCCAGTCGCTGATCGAGCGTATCGCCGCGGGTGGCGATCATCAGCGCCAGTTGATCGCGGCCAATCTGGATGTGCTGTTTGTGGTGTCCTCGTGCAATGACGACTTCAACCCGTCGCGCCTGGAGCGCTATCTCACGCTGGCGCTCAATGCGGGCGTGACGCCGGTGATCGTGCTGACCAAGGCGGATCTCGGCGAAGGGGTGTCGGGCTATGTGACCGAGGCGGAGCAGTTGATGCCTGGCGTGGCCGTTGTTGCGGTGAACGCGCTGGACGATGCCTCAGTGTCGCAGCTATCGCCGTGGCTGGCGCCGGGCAAGACGGTGGCTTTCGTCGGCTCGTCCGGCGTAGGCAAATCCACGCTCACCAACCGGGTGATCGGCGAGGCTTCGCAGCGGACCTCGGGAATACGCGAAGACGATGCTCGCGGGCGTCACACCACTACGGCGAGGGAGATGTTTCCCACCGCTTCCGCGGCATGGGTGATCGATACGCCAGGCATGCGTGAGCTGCGTCTTGCCACCGCGCATCCGGAACTGGATGCGGTGTTCGAGGACATCGCGGCGCTTGCCTCGCAATGTCGTTTTGGTGATTGCCATCACCACGGCGATGCTGGATGTGCGGTGGAAGCAGCGCTGGCTGAGGGCACGCTCGATGCACGACGCGTCGACAACTATCGCAAGCTGCAGCGCGAAGCGATGCGCACCAGGCAGACCTTGCGCGAGCAGCGTGAGCAAAGTCGTCAGTTTGGTGCGATGGCAAAGCAGGTGATGAAGGCGAAGCGGGAGAGGCTGGGGCGGTGATGGATCGCGCCATGGCGTTCAGAGATTCCTTTTGTAGGAGCGCACTTGTGCGCGACAGGTAACACCGCAACGCATCGTGGTCGCGCACAAGTGCGCTCCTACAAAGGAGAGGGGCTCTGCTATCTCCAGTTCAAAAGTTTGACGTGATGGCGAAGCTGGGGCGGTGCTGGATCGCGCCCCGGCCGGCTGTGATTCTTTATTGTAGGAGCGCACTTGTGCGCGACAGGCCACGCCGTGATGCATCCCGGTCGCGCACAAGTGCGCTTCTACACGGGATCTAACGCACTATTTCCAGCTGAGGTCGGCCACCACCGGAAAATGATCCGAAGGATACCGCCCATCCTTCTGCGTGGTCAGCGTCGCAAAATGCGTCGGCTTGAAGCCCCGCTCAAGAATGAAATCGATCCGCTCCGTCGGATTGCCGGTGAAGTTATGAAATGTCTTCTCAGGCCCTTCAACCTTGGAAGCAACGGCTCGCGTATCAACCAACTCCTTGGTCAGCAGAGCATACGTCGGACTACTGGCATCGGTATTCAGATCGCCGGTCAGGATGAAGGGCGCGTTCGCCGGTAACTTGGCAAGACGGCCAAGCATTTCCTTGGCACCTTTGACCCGCGCCGGTTCGTCCTGCTCCTGATAGGGCAGGTGGGTGTTGTAGTAGTAGAAGGAGCGGTGCGTGGTTTTGTCTTCGAACAAAGCCCAGGTCACCATGCGCGGATAGGGATGTCCCCAGGTGATGCTGCCCGGTACTTCGGGAGTATCCGACAGCCAGAAATTGCCGGAGTCCTTCAGGGTCAATCGGTCACTGCGATAGAACACGCCCATGTGCTCGTCGCTGTGGCCGCCGTGGCGGTCGATGCCGAACCAGGTGTATTCGGGCAGCTTGGAGACGATGTAGTCGCCCTGTTCCTGATGCAGCTCCTGCGTGCCGAGCACATCAGGGTGTTGTTCGCGGATGGTGCTTACCATCAGGTCGCGTCGTGCCTCCCATCGATTGGGGCCATCGGCCGCCACGGGTACCCGCACGTTGAAGCTCATCACGCGCAGGCTCTGCGCGGCGACGGGCAGGCTGGCGATGGTGGACAGGATGGCAAAGGTGGCGACTAGCCAGGCACGGGACGGGGACATGGAAGGGCTCCGCGGGTAGTGCGCCGACCGTAGCATGAGCGTTCGTTGGCGGGGCAGCCCGGACGCACAGGGCCGCGTATAGTGCGCGCGTCGATCCGCATCTTCGCCGCCCTCAAAGAGCCCGCCATGCCACAGCGCGTTGCCACCTGCAGTTGCCGCCAGCTGATGCTCCGGGCCACCGAAGAGCCCCTGCGCGTCTCCATCTGCCACTGCAACGCCTGCCAGCGGCGCACCGGCAGCGTGTTCGGCGTGCAGGCGCGCTTTCACGAAAGCGCCGTGGTGATACGCGGTAACTCGACGGCCTATGTGCGGCATGGCGAAACCGGCGGCTCGGCCACGTTCTACTTCTGCCCGCAGTGCGGTGCCACAGTGTACTACCAGCTGGACTCGGTCGAGGGTCTGGTGGGCGTGCCGGTGGGTGCGTTCTCCAATCCCGATTTTCCCGCGCCGAGCATTTCGGTGTACGAGGAGTGCATGCATCCGTGGGTCACGTTGCCGGATGGCATCGAACACATGGCGTGATGCGTTAGCTTAAAATCCGCGGGAGCTGCGTCGGCAAATGCCTACCGCGTAGCGCATCAAAGCTCCCATCAAGGATGCCCCTTGCTCCGCCGATCTCCCCTACAGGGTGAGTCATCCATCGGGGAGTCGGCAGCATGCGTGTCACCATTCGTTTGAAAATTATCGCGACCATGGGCCTTGCTCTGGTGCTCTCGCTCGTCGTCGGCGTGGTTGGCCTGGCTGGTGTGCGCAAGACGCATGTCATGGTCGACGACATGTATCAGAACAACGTGATGGCGATCATCACGGTCAGTGCCATGCGTGCGGCGATCGTGGATGATCGCCAGGCGCTCAATCAATCGCTGATCGATCCCTCTCGGCGGGATGCGTCGGCGCGAATCAAGCTCGGTCACGAGCGCCTGGCGGCAGCTTGGAGAACGTACTACCCAGCCATGGTTTCGAGCCCGGAGGAGTGCACCGTAGCCAAAGAGTTGGCCAGCTTGATGGCGGACGTCGGGCCTGAGGTGAGCCGCGAAGCCGAGATGCTCGATACCGGCAAGACCGATCAGGCACGCCAGCTGCATCTGGCCAAGGTGGCTGACGCCATGGGTCGAGCCACGGCACTGATCGATCGCCTGAGGATGATCAACGCGAAGCAGGCCGCCGACTCCAGGCAAGCCGCCGCGGCCAGCTTCACTCAGACCTGGCAGCTGGCGCTGGCCGTGCTGGCGATCGCTCTGGGTTTACTGGTTACTGCGGCCATCGCGCTGATACGCGCCATCTCGCGTCCACTCGAGCAAGCCCGCAAGCTGGCCAATGCGATCCAGCAAGGCAGGCTCAATAACGCGACGGT
Organism: Dyella sp. 01N36; assembly: GCF_056399745.1. NCBI lineage: Bacteria > Pseudomonadati > Pseudomonadota > Gammaproteobacteria > Lysobacterales > Rhodanobacteraceae > Dyella > Dyella sp. 01N36. The sequence goes on along the minus strand of NZ_JBFTRY010000009.1, from coordinate 38,959 downwards.
GATCGCAGGCAACGATGAATTCAGCGACACGCTGCGATCGCTTGACGCCATGGATCGCCAGCTCGCCAGCATCGTGACGCAAGTGCGCGACGTCGCCGAACAGGTGACGTCCGCCGCACGCGACCTGTCGCAAGGCAACGATGATCTGTCGCAGCGCACGCAGGAGCAGGCAAGCTCGCTGGAAGAAACGGCCGCATCGATGGAAGAACTGTCCAGCACGGTCAGGCAGAACGCCGAAGGCGCGAGCCAGGCGCGTGGCATGGCCATGCGCATGCGCCAGCGCGCGGACGAAGGTCGCGACGTCGCGAATTCCGCCGTCGATGCGATGGCCGCCATCACGCAAGTCAGCAAGCAAGTGGGCGAGATCGTGGTGCTGATCGATGAGATCGCCTTCCAGACCAATCTGCTGGCGCTCAATGCCGCGGTGGAAGCGGCCCGTGCCGGCGAGCAGGGCCGCGGTTTTGCCGTGGTCGCCTCGGAAGTGCGGGTGCTCGCACAGCGCAGCGGTGCCGCGGCCAAGAACATCAAGTGGCTGATCCAGGACGTCGCCGACAAGGTCGCCCAGGGCGCCACACTGGTGCAGCGCACGGGCAGCGCGTTGAGCGACATCGCGGACGAAGTGCGCGAGGTGAGCACCATCGTCGAGGTGATCGCCGCGGCCTCGGAAGAACAGTCGGCGGGCATCGGGCAGGTAAACAACGCCGTGCTCTCGCTGGACGAAGTCACCCAGCAGAACGCCGCCCTGGTGGAAGAGGCCAGTGCCGCCAGCCGCAACACGCTGGACTTGTCCCAGGTGCTGATCCATCAGGTGGCCTATTTCAGCCTGCAGGTCGCGGCGCCATGCGAGCCGGCGGCGCGACCCTCTGGCGCAAGGGCAGCCGGGACAACGATGTCCTTCAGGTCACGGAGCGCAGCGCCGGGCCTGGCTGCAGCTGATCAGGTGTGGACCGAGTTCTGAGTTCTGAACGAATCCGATGACCGCATTCAACCCATGGGTCGCTCGCGCGTTTCAAGCATCGTTCTACTTTCAGAGCGAGGCTTACGGGGGCACGCATGCAGACCAGGGAATTCGATCGTTGGGCCAGGATCCGCGCGCAGGGACGGTTGCGGTATGTGCTGTTGAATGGGGTGCTGCTCTATGGCCTCCCCATGTTCCTGATCATGACGTACGTGATCCCGCATCCGCGCCTGACCGTTGCGCAGTCCGCCCTGCTGTGGGGCGCGCTGGCGGGCGCCGGCTATGGCCTGGGCATGTGGATCGTGCAGGAGCGTCGTTTCCGCAAGGTGGCGGGGCGGTCGTGAGCCCCGTAGGTGCCCATTCTGCCGCCCGTATTCATGCGGTGTTTTGGATTTTTGGCGCATGGTGAGATGGACTGCGGCCATGAAAGACCTGGCTGCGGTCTTCGCGTGACCCGGTTTTGTGAATAGACGTCCAAACCCGTAATTTTACGCATTGGCGCCAGCTTGACGCCTGCCGTGCATACTCCTTGAGCGAATGCGCTCGCCGTGAATGCGGCGAGTGTTTGCGCACCGCTAACGAGAGGAGAACCCCATGGCAAGTACCAGCGCTCGTATCGGTCGTGGCCTGGTCGGACTGYTCGTGGTCGCGCTCTGCGGCTGCACCGGCTACGTCAAGAAAACCGACTTTGATGCCACTGTGGCAGAACTGCGCAGCAACGATCAGAAGCAACAGCAAGAGATCGATGCGATCACGCAGGAGATGCACACCAAGTTTGCGCAATACGACACCCAGATCACGGCCATGGCGGGCCGCATCAGCGTGGACACCATTGCGCACTTCGATACCAATCAGAGCACGTTGCGTGATGAGGACAAGCAACGGCTCGACGACTTTGCGAAGGTGATGCGCGATCACCACTCCAACGCGGTGATCACCGCCGAAGGCTTCGCCGACCCCGCTGGATCTGCCGGCTACAACCAGCAGCTGGCGCTCAAGCGCGCGCAAGCCGTGCGCGACTACCTCGTACAGACCGGCGGCCTCAATGCCGACCAGGTGCGTGCGGTGAGCTACGGCAAGGCGAAAAACCGCCAGGTGGTGAAGGGCGCGACAGGCGACCAGGGCATGCCCAATCGCCGTGTCTCGCTGGTGACGGACTTTGCGGGGAGCGCAGGGACCACGGCGAGTACAGCGGGCACAGGAAGCAGCTAAGCCACGCGCTTTCGCGTATCTCGCATGCCAACACAACAAAGGCCGCCCGTGGGCGGCCTTTGCTTTTACCGGTCGGACCACAGGCTGGTTATTTGCCGGATGCCTTGTAGGTAAGGTCGGTGTTGTAGCTGTCCACATGCGAATTCTGTTCTTGCACGGCATCGTTGAGCGACTTGCGCATGCTCTGTGCCTCGGGCTTGCCATAGACGCTCTCGACCATGGCCCACAACGGCGTGGCCGGTTCCTTGCCTATTTCCTCCCATGACTTGGCAGGAATCAGCACTTGGAAGTCGGGTGCATCGCCGCCCGCGTCGCGTATTTCGCCCGTGGCGTAGTAGTTCGGCCACTTCGATTTCTCTGCCGCTGCGGTGATCTTTTTCACCACGTCGATGAAGGCTTCGCGCGCTTCGTGTCCCTGTTTCAACTTGAAGCTGATCACTTCGAGATAAGGCTGGTTGATGGTCTGTCCGTTCGCCATGTGGCTAAGTTCCGGATGCACCTCCATGAAGGCGCTGATCTCGCTCTTCAGATGAGGATTGACGCCCGTGCGGATGGCGCCGTCGCAAGCCTTGCCTGCCGTGCGCATCGCATCGAACGCGGACCACGGCACCGGGTCGGTGACGTAGGAGTAGGAATACGTGTCGCCCGTTTCATGGACCCAGGCGCCCCAGTTGTATTTGAAGCCGTGCTGCGCGAGGCACTGGTTGTACGCCTTGATGCCCGCCTCATAGGCTTGCTGGTCGGCCGGCGCCACCGTGTCGGTGTAGTCGCGCACGACCATGGTCTTTGTGTTGTCGGCAGCGAGTGCCGCCGTGGTGCATGAAAACAGCAGCGTGAGTGCCAGCCCGAGCGTGGTGTGTTTCATCGCGTGCTCCTGTGGGGAAATCCCCGGTGGGTGTTGGATCGATCAGTCGGTAATTGGCACGGCCATGCATCGGCGCCATGGCGATGCGCGCGCAGGACATCGATGGGGAAGGGGAGTGACGCGAGCGAGCGGGTGACGAGCCACGCGAGCCTTGCAACAGGCTGCCGCTGACAACGGACGAGAACACATCGGTGGCCGGCTCCGCACAGTGTCCCAGCAGATTCGGACATCGCGTGCTGCGGCGGGTGCCGGCTCAACATCACGATGCATCTGCTTGGGTAACGCCGGGCGGCCGGCTCATGGTGGCGCGTCTGCGCGGCGCGGAAATAGGTCAAACAGCCTAGGCCGCCGCTTGGCTTCCCGCCGGAAAGCCTCGAGGGGTGCAACCTCGGCACGCAGCAAGGTCACCCACTGGTGTGGCGCTTACATCGCTGCGCTGGTTTGACGTATCAGAGAGGCCGGGCCGTGGCGGAATACAGTCTGCTTTTATGGATCATCCTCGGTGCCTTGGCTGGCTGCCTCGCGAGCGTGCTGGTGAAGAGCGATGGCTACGGTTTGTTTATCGACATCCTGATCGGTGTGCTGGGCGCATGCCTTGGCGGCGGGCTCGCCCATCTCGCCGGCATCAGCGTGGGCGATGGGTACATCGCATCGGTGGTGACGGCCATCCTGGGCGCCATCGCCTTGCTCTTGATGCTGCGCGTTTTCAAACAGTGGATGCGTTGAGGGCGTCGTAGCGTGTCGCGCCCATAAACAACAAAGGCCGCCCTGGGGCGGCCTTTGCGTAGAACTATCGACGGGCGATCAGCGCTTCATCGAATTGAAGAACTCGTCGTTGGACTTGGTGTTCTTCATCTTGTCGAGCATGAACTCCATCGCGGCCAGCTCGTCCATCGGATGCAGCAGCTTGCGCAGGATCCAGATCTTGGAAAGCATGTCCGGTTCGATCAGCAGATCCTCGCGGCGGGTGCCGGAGCGGTTGATGTCGATGGCCGGATACACGCGCTTCTCGGAGATGCGGCGGCTCAGGTGCACTTCCATGTTGCCGGTGCCCTTGAACTCTTCGTAGATCACCTCGTCCATCTTGCTGCCGGTGTCGGTCAGCGCGGTGGCGATGATGGTCAGGCTGCCGCCTTCTTCCACGTTGCGCGCGGCGCCGAAGAAGCGCTTGGGACGCTGCAGGGCGTTGGCGTCGACACCACCGGTGAGCACCTTGCCGGAGCTGGGCACCACGGTGTTGTAGGCACGGGCCAGGCGGGTGATCGAGTCGAGCAGGATCACCACGTCCTTCTTGTGCTCGACCAGGCGCTTGGCGCGCTCGATCACCATTTCGGCCACCTGCACGTGGCGCACGGCCGGCTCGTCGAAGGTGGAGGAGATCACTTCGGCACGCACGGTGCGGGCGATTTCCGTCACTTCTTCCGGACGCTCGTCGATCAACAGCATGATCAGGTGCGCGTCGGGGTGGTTGTACGTGATGGCCTGCGCGATGTTCTGCAGCATCATCGTCTTGCCGGACTTGGGCTGCGAGACGATCAGGCCACGCTGGCCGCGGCCGATCGGGGCGACCAGGTCCAGGATGCGGCCGGTGATGTCCTCACTGGAACCGTTGCCGCGCTCAAGCTTGAAAGCCTTGCGCGGGAACAGCGGGGTGAGGTTCTCGAACAGCATCTTGTTCTTCGACGCCTCCGGCGGATCGCCGTTGATGTCGTCGACCTTGAGCATGGCGAAGTAACGCTCGCCTTCCTTGGGGTGACGCACGCGACCGGTGATGTAGTCGCCGGTGCGCAGGTTGAAGCGGCGGATCTGGCTGGGCGACACATAGATGTCGTCCGGACCGGCGAGGTAAGACTCATCGGCCGAGCGCAGGAAGCCGAAGCCGTCCKGCAGGAYTTCCAGCACACCCTCGGCCCAGATGCCGCCGCCGGAGCGGGCATGAGCCTTGAGGATGTTGAACACCACGTCCTGCTTGCGGGCACGCGCCACGCCTTCCTGCACGCCGAGGGACTCGGCGAATTCGAGCAGCTGCAGCGCATTCTTGCGCTTGAGCTCGGTCAGGTTGATCAGGCGATCGTTGCTGCCGGCATCGGCGTACTCGTCGTCCACCGGCAGGCCGTTGTTGTTGCGCGCGTGCGGCTGGCCGCCACCACCACCACCACCACCACCGGGGCCGCGAGGCTGGTTGCGCTCGTGCCGGCGGCGACGGCCACGACCATCACGGTCGTTGCGGTCGTTGCGGTTGTTGAAATTCGGGTTGCCGCCTTGCTGCTGACCACCTTGCTGCTGGCCGCCCTCGCGGGCCTCCTGCGGCTGGCGCTGGTTGCCGTCGCCAGGTGCCGAATCGGCAGCGGGTGCGGGAGCCGGCGGGGCATAGGCTTCGACGGCTGGCGGTGCGGCTCGTTCGATCGGCGGCAGCGGCGGCATGTCCAGCTGGGCCTGCTTCTCGGCCTTTTGGGCAGCAGCGGCGGCAGCGGACTTGCGCGGTGCGCGCGGACGGGGTTCGGCCACAGGCTTGGCGTCGGCGCTCTTGGCGTCGTTGGAATCTTTGCTTTCGATATCGGACACGGGCAAACCTCTGCGGGGCGCCGTTGAAAAAAGGAGGGAGGGTTGCGTCGCGCGGATGGCGCGGGGGACAGGACAGTCCCGACGAACGTGGATCGAATCTAGCACCCGGTCCGCGGCGGCGTAAAGCGCCGCGGCCGGTAAAGTTCAGAAAAGTTTTCTGAGTTGGCCTTATTGGCCTTGGACAAACAGGCCTTAGACGGCCTTGGCAGTCGGGGCCACGATGGCCTTGTCGATCAGCTGGGTCAGCGCGCCCTTGCTGACGGCGCCGATCTGGGTGGCTTCGACCTTGCCGTTCTTGAACACCATCAGGGTCGGGATGCCGCGGACGCCGTAGTTGCGGGGCGTCTTCTGGTTGTGGTCGATGTTGATCTTGGCGATGCGCAGCTTGCCTTCGTACTGCTTGGCCAGCTCATCCAGGATCGGCGCGATCGCCTTGCAGGGGCCGCACCATTCCGCCCAGAAGTCGAGCAGAACCGGGGTGTCGGAATTGAGCACTTCCTGCTCGAAGGCATCATCGCTTACATGGGTAATCAGGTCGCTCACCGGGGTCTCCGAAGGCTGCGGGTAGGGGCTTCACGACCGCGCGCCCAGCATCGGCTACACTGGGGTGCCCATGAAGCGCGGGGTCGTGCCGTAAGGAAGTCTGGTGCCGTTGCGGCAGGCCTCCATTCCAACGTAACTCGGGGCACGATTCAAGCGATTCAAGGGAGTCTGTAGGCCTGTTCGGTATGCTGAACGGGCTGTCCCCTCGCGGTGGACATGGATGGCTCCGTTGACATAGGTGAGAGAGATTCCTATGGCTGCCAGTGGTTTAGGCCGCCCATCCCTCTGACCTATGGCAGCGGAGCCGTCGAATACCATCGCTCCCGACGGTGTCCAGCCAGGGATACGTGTCGCCGGCACGCGCCATCCAAAAGGGATTGCGCCTGTCGCCACGTCCCGGTCGCGCCGACTATCCACCTTMCTTGTTGCGTCTCACCGGCAAGGATCCAGGCGGCTGCCCCAGGGCGCTGCCTCACTCGAGCTCCCTTTACGATGTCCCAAACTGTACTCACCGATACCTTTTTCACCAATTTCGATCTCCATCCGCTGCTCCAGCAAGGCCTCGACGAGGCGGGCTTCACCCGCTGCACGCCGATCCAGGCGCTGACCCTCCCGGTCGCGCTGACGGGTCGCGACGTCGCCGGCCAGGCCCAGACGGGCACCGGCAAGACCTGCGCGTTCCTGGTGGCGATGATGAATCGCCTGCTGACCACGCCGGCCGTGGCCGAGCGCAAGGACAGCGATCCGCGTGCCCTGGTGATCGCCCCCACCCGCGAACTCGCCATCCAGATCGAGAAAGACGCCAAGTCGATCGGCCGTTACACCGGCCTGCGCACCGCGCTGATCTACGGCGGCGTGGATTACGACAAGCAGCGCCAGCAGCTCAAAGACGGCTGCGACATCATCATCGCCACGCCGGGCCGTCTGCTGGACTACTTCAAGCAGCACGTGTTCAGCCTCGACGCCGTCGAAGTGATGGTGATCGACGAGGCGGACCGCATGTTCGACCTTGGCTTCATCAAGGACGTGCGCTTCATCTTCCGCCGCCTGCCGGCGCGCGAGCAGCGCCAGGTGCTGCTGTTCTCCGCCACGCTCAGCCATCGCGTGCTGGAGCTGGCCTACGAGCACATGCACAACGCCGAAAAGCTGGAAGTGGAGACGGAAAACGTCACCGCCGACCGCGTGCGCCAGCTGGTCTACTTCCCCGCCAAGGAAGAGAAGATGCCGCTGCTGCTCAACCTGCTCGAGCGCACCAAGGCCGAGCGCAGCATCATCTTCGTCAACACCAAGGCCGCGGCCGAGAAGATCACCGATCGTCTCAAGCGCTATGGCTACCGCGTCGGCGCGCTGTCGGGCGATGTGCCCCAGCTCAAGCGCCAGAAGCTGCTGCAGCGTTTCCAGGAAGGCCAGCTCGACATCCTGGTATGTACCGACGTTGCCGCGCGCGGCCTGCATATCCCGGCGGTCAGCCACGTCTTCAATTACGACCTGCCGCAGGACGCGGAAGACTACGTGCACCGCATCGGCCGTACCGCGCGCCTTGGCGCCGAGGGCGATGCGATCAGCTTCGCCTGCGATCTGTACGCGATGAGCCTGCCCGATATCGAAACCTATATCGGCCAGCGCATCCCGGTGGCGAACATCGAGGCAGAGCTGCTGGTGATGCCCAAGCCGCGTGAGCAGGACGCGCAGTACATGGCCGAAGTCGCTGCCGACAGCGCCGCCTTTGGCGACAAGGTCGAGCAGCGCGAGAAGGACGGCTCGCCCCGCAAGGGTCCGCGCAGCGGCGGTGGCCGTGGTGGCGATCGCCCGCGTGGCGACCGGCCGCCGCGTGAGCCGCGCAAGCCGCGCGTCGAGACTGCTGCTGGCGAAAGCACCGAAGTCGTGGTGACCAAGCCGGCCGCGCCGGCCCCCGCCGTGGCGGAAACCGGTGAGGCTGCCGAGCGCAAGCGTCGCCGTCGTCGTGGCGGTCGCAACCGTCGTCGCGAAGGCGATGCGGTGGCTGTCGAGGGCGGCACCAACGCGGCCGCCGAAGGCACGCGCGCACCGCGTGGCGAGCGTCGTCCGCCGCGTGAGCGCAGCAACGGCGACAACAACCACTCGCGTCCGTCGCGCCACGTGGCCATCACGCCGAGCAAGGTGGGTGACGCGCAGGACGCGCCGAAGAAGCAGGGCTTCTTCCGCCGCCTGAGCCGCTTCTTCATCGGCCACTGATCGACTCGCTTGCCAAAGGCTGTCGCGGGCTGAACCCGCGACAGCATGGCGATACAAAGCGACTGACCTTCACGCGTGCATCCCTTATCCTTGCCGCATTCGGGATTGGGGACACGCGGTGATCCGCTTCGACCAAGTCAGCAAACGCTATGAAGGCGGCCACGAGGCCTTGTCGCAGCTCTCCTTCGAGGTGGCGACAGGCGAGATGGCCTTTATCACCGGCCATTCCGGCGCCGGCAAAAGCACCTTGCTCAAATTGCTCGGCCTGATCGAGCGGCCTTCGCACGGCGTGGTCACCCTCGATGGGCAGAACCTGGCCAAGGTCGGTCGCGCGGGCATTCCCAAGTTGCGCCGTCGCCTGGGCATGGTGTTCCAGGACCATCGCCTGCTGATGGATCGCACGGTGTTTGCCAATGTCGAGCTGCCGCTGATGATCGGCGGCATGGCGCCCCACGAACGCGGCAAGCGCGTGCGCGCCGCGCTGGAGAAGGTCGGCCTGCTCGCCTACGAACGGCAGCTGCCGGCCACGCTTTCGGCGGGCGAGCAACAGCGCGTGGGCATTGCCCGCGCCATCGTCGCCAAGCCCACCCTGCTGATCGCGGACGAACCCACCGGCAACCTCGATCCCACCCTGGCGGTGGAGATCATGGGGTTGTTCGCCGAATTCCAGAATGTTGGCACCACCGTCGTGATCGCCAGCCATGATCTGCCGCTGATCAAGCGCATGAAAAAGCGCGTGGTCGTGCTCGATCACGGTCGCCTGGTGGCCGATGTGGCCGCGCAGGAGGTGCTATGAGCAACCAGTCCGAATTTCCGATGGAAAGCCCGCTGCTTTCCGACCAGAGCCGCGGCATCCGCACCAAGGCGCGCCCGGTGGCGAGCTGGCGCGAACACCACGGCTGGAGTGCGGCGGCCAGCCTGCGTCGACTGATGTCGCGCCCGGTTGGCACCTTGCTCACCGTTGCCGTGATGGCCATTGCGCTGGCGCTGCCGCTCACCTTCTATTTGTTGCTGGGTAACCTGCAGAAGATGGGCGATGCGCTGGGCCAGAACCAGACCATCAGCGTATTCCTGCAGCCGGGGCAGAGCGTCTCCTCCGCCGACATGATGGCCAAGAAGCTGCGCGAGCGCAGCGAAGTCGCCGGCGTGAAGCTGAAGTCGCCCGACCAGGGCATGGACGAGCTGGCCAAGATGCAGGGCTTCTCCGGCGCGTTGCATACGCTGGACGTCAACCCGCTGCCGTTCGTGCTGGAAGTGCAGCCCAAGGCGGGCGCGAGTGCCGACAGCGTGGATCGCCTCGTCGCCGACATGCGCGGCATGTCGGGCGTGGATCAGGTGCAGGACGGTGGCACCTGGCGGCAGCGCCTCGAGGCGCTGCTCGGCGTCGGCGAACGCATCGTGATGATTCTTGCCGGACTGCTGGCCGTGGCCGTGCTGCTGGTGGTGGGTAATACCGTGCGCGTGGATATCGCCAGCCGGCACGAGGAAATCGGCGTGTTGATGCTGGTGGGGGCGAGCCGCGCCTTCGTGCGTCGTCCGTATTTGTATGCGGGCATCTGGTACGGGCTGTTCGCCGGCGTGCTGGCGGTGGGCTTCGCCGTGCTGGTCGAGCTGGCGCTGGCCGAGCCGGTGCAGCGCCTGGGTCAGGTGTATGCCGGCAAGCTGCAGGTCGATGTGCTGCCGATATGGTTGCTGGCTGCCGTCCCGGTGGCTGCGGCCGTGCTCGGCTGGCTGGGCGCCCGCCTGGTCAGCGCCTGGCAATTGCGCAAGGCGGCATGAAGCGTGCGCCGGCTCACGCCCGGAGCAATGTTGTCATGCAAGCTTGGTGGGGATGGTGCAGCATGCCCGCTCGGGGTGACCGGGGAAGCACCGGCATGACGTCGGCGGGTACAGCTGGACACTACGTGGGTGATTGGGGATGAGCGGAAGTTTCAGCAGTCGAGTGGTGGGAACAGCGCCTAGGGTGCTGGTGGTGGATGGCTCCAAAGTCGTGCGCCAGCTGATCTCCCGCGTGCTCAAGAGCGAACTGCCCGACAGCGACGTGGTGGGTGCCGGCAGCGGCGCCGAAGCCAAGGAGCTGCTGGAGGCCGGTGCGTTCGACTTCATCACCATCGCGCTGCGCCTGCCCGACATGGACGGGCTGGAACTCGCCCGCCATGTGCGCGAATCCGCCGCCCAGGCTTATGTGCCCATCGTGGTCGTCTCGGGCGATGTCGACGGTCGCCTGCACAGTCGCACGCTGGGGGAGCACGTCACCGATTATTTCGACAAGTCGCTGGGGTTCCAGGCGCTGGCGGAGTTCATCCGCGGCTACGTGAAGCCCGTCGATTCGGCCGAGGGCGAAGTGCTCTACGTGGAAGACAGCCGCGTGGTCGCGCTGGCGACCCGCCGCATCCTCGAAAAGCACGGCCTGACCGTCTATCACGTGGTCAGCGTCGAGGACGCCCTGGTGCTGCTGGACAAGGCCAAGGAACAGGACAAGGTCGGCGCGGACATCGTGCTCACCGACGTCAGCCTCAAGGGCGAACTGACCGGCGGCGACCTGCTCGAGCGCATCCGCCGCGAATACCTCTACAGCAAGGGCAGGCTGCCCGTGCTGGTGATGACGGGCGATGAGAACCCGGCCAACCAGGCTGCGCTGCTGCGCGCCGGCGCCAACGATCTGGTCGAAAAGCCGATCGAGGAAAAATTGCTGATGACCAAGCTGCTCTTCCAGCTGCGTGTATCCCAGCACCTGCGCGAGCGGGGCGAGGCGGCGTGACGGAACATCCGGTAAGGCTGGAGCCGTCCTGGAAGGACCGCATCGGCGAGTATCTGGCGCGCCCGGACATGCGCGCGCTGTCCGACTTCCTGCGCAGCGAAAAGCAGGCCGGCAAGGTGATTTATCCGCCGGGTCCGGAGATTTTCGCCGCCTTCGACCACACACCATTTGATGCCACGCGCGTGGTGATCCTGGGCCAGGATCCGTACCACGGTCCGAACCAGGCGCATGGCCTGTGTTTCTCGGTACGGCCGGGCGTGGCCACGCCGCCGTCGCTGCTGAACATCTTCAAGGAGATCCAGCGCGACCTGGGTTTCCGGGCCCCGGACCACGGCTGCCTGACCCCTTGGGCCGACCGCGGTGTGCTGCTGCTCAATGCCACGCTCACCGTCCAGCAGGCCACCGCCGGCTCGCATCAGGGCAAAGGCTGGGAAGGCTTTACCGATGCGGCGATCGACGCACTCAACCGCGAGCGGGAAGGGCTGGTCTTCCTGCTGTGGGGCTCGTATGCCCAGAAGAAGGGCCAGCTGATCGACGGCAGCCGCCATTGCATTTTGCGCTCCGTGCACCCATCTCCCTTATCAGCGCATCGCGGTTTCATCGGCTGCGGGCACTTCTCGGCGGCCAACCAGTACCTGGAAAGCCGCGGCGAGCCGCCTATCGACTGGTCTTTGCCGATGCGGGCCGAACTAGCCTGAAACAGGCATTTCACGGCTGCTGAACCGCCCGATACGCATAGTGGAGCCTCCCCGGGGTGCCTGCTGGACAGGTGCCTCAAATTCCTGTACTATTGAGTACATCAAAGGTCCCGGAACCTTTCGGGGCCTTTAGCACTCGTAATACCCGAGTGCTAAGCTGATTCCCTCACAGGAGGTTCCGTCCATGTCTCAAGCTTTGGTGACCGCCAACCTGCCGGTGCCGAGTGTCGTCGGCAGCCTGGATGCCTATATCTCGGCGGTCCATCGGATTCCGGTACTCAGCCAGGACGAGGAGCAGGCGCTGTCGCGCCGCTACAACGAACAGGAAGACCTTGAATCCGCCCGCAAACTGGTCATGTCCCACCTGCGCTTCGTGGTGCACGTGGCGCGTGGCTACAGCGGCTATGGTCTGCAGATCGCCGACCTGATCCAGGAAGGCAATATCGGCYTGATGAAGGCYGTGAAGCGMTTCGACCCGGAYCAGGGCGTGCGCCTGGTGAGCTTTGCCGTGCACTGGATCCGTGCCGAAATGCACGAGTTCATCCTGCGCAACTGGCGCATSGTCAAGGTSGCYACSACCAAGGCSCAGCGCAAGCTGTTCTTCAACYTGCGCAAGAGCAAGAAGCGCCTGGGCTGGATGAACGCCGAAGAAGTGCGCACGGTGGCCAAGGATCTGGGCGTGCCCGAAGCGACGGTGCGCGAGATGGAATCGCGTCTGTCGGGCCGTGACATTGGCTTCGAAGCCCCGGCGGATGCCGAGGACGATGCCAAGCCGGCACCGGAAGCGTTCCTGATCGACGATGGCGCCGACCCGTACGACAACGTGGCCGATGCCGACCAGGCCGACAACCAGCTCGACACCTTGTCGGCGGCGTTGAAGAACCTGGACGAGCGCTCGCGCGACATCATCCAGCGCCGCTGGTTGAACGAAGACAAGGCCACGCTGCAGGATCTTGCGGACGAGTACGGCGTTTCCGCCGAACGTATCCGCCAGGTCGAGGCCAACGCCATGAAGAAGATGCGCGGCCTGTTCGCGGCCTGATCTTCTCTGTCGGCGTAAGATGACAAGCGGCCCCTCCAGGGGCCGTTTGCCTTTGCGAGGACACGGCTGTCCCCGCGTTCTCACCACCGGATCCCCGTTTGTAGTGCCGTCATGCCCCGAGTGCTGGTCATCGAAGACGACGAAACCACCGCGCGAGAAATCGTCGCGGAGTTGAGCGCGCACGGCATGTTCGCGGAATGGGTGGCCAACGGCCGCGATGGCCTGGCGCATGCGCTGCAAGGCGGCTACGACCTGATCACGCTGGACCGCATGCTGCCCGGCATGGACGGCATCGACGTGGTGGCCGAATTGCGCCGCGCAGGCAGCGACGCGCCGGTGCTGATGATCAGCGCCTTGAGCGATGTCGACGAGCGCGTGCGCGGCTTGCGCGCGGGCGGCGACGACTACCTCACCAAGCCCTTCGCACCTGATGAAATGTCGGCGCGCGCGGAAGTGCTGCTGCGCCGTCGCCAGCCGCAGTCGGTCCAGCGCCTGCGCGTGGCCGACCTGGAGCTGGATCTGGTCAGCCACGTGGCGTATCGCGGTGGCCAGCCGCTGACCCTGCTGCCCACCGAATACCGCCTGCTCGAATTCCTGATGCGCAATTCCGGGCAGGTGCTTACCCGCACGATGATTTTCGAGACGGTGTGGGGTTTCCATTTCGATCCCGGCACCAATGTGATCGACGTGCATATCGCGCGTTTGCGGCGCAAGATCGACGGCGCCGGCCAACCGGCGTTGATCCACACTGTGCGCGGCACCGGTTATATGCTCGCGGCCGCCAATGAAACTGCCCCGGTGGTGTCATGAAAGCACGTCCCAACAGCTGGCATTCGACCACCTCGAGGTTGATCCTCATCTACGGCGCCTTGTTCGTCGTATGGGGCGCGGTGCTGGTCGGCGCGATCCAGTGGGAAACCACGCGCTATCTCAACAGCGTCATCGACCAGATGCTGCAGCAACGTATGCATTACATCGCCTCGACCGATCCCGCCCGCCTCGCCACCACGGTGGATGCCGCCGCCGCGATCGATCCGCACGGCATCATGTCGGTGGGCTTGTTCGACAAGGACCATCAGCCGGTGGCAGGCAATATCGACCATCTGCCCACGTCGCTGCTGCGCGATGGCCAGGTGCACCTGCTCAAGCATGGCCTGCCGCGCTCCGACCGCGATGCGGAGCGCGTGCGCGCACGCGGCCTGGCTTCGACGCTGCCCAATGGCGACATCCTCGTCATTGCCAAGGACATCAGCACCATCGACGGCATCGGTGCGATCGTTCGTCGCGCGCTGCTTTGGGGCATCTCGCTGACCATCATTCCTGGCCTGCTCGGCGGTTTCCTGTTGCGCCGCGGTCCGGAGAAGCGCATCCGTGCGCTGCAGGATGCGACCGATCCTATCCGCCAAGGCGATCTTTCCAAGCGCCTGCCGATCAGTCGGCGCGGCGACGAGCTCGACCAGCTGGCAGGCATCGTCAACACGATGCTGGGCGAGATCGAGCGCTTGATGAATGAAGTGAAGGGCGTCTGCGACAACATCGCGCACGACCTGCGCACGCCGCTGACGCGCTTGCGCGCACGCCTGTATCGCACGCAGCAGCAACTTGATGGCGAGCCCGAATCGGCGCTGGTGGAATCGTGCATCGTCGATATCGACGAAGTGCTGACGCGTTTCCGCGCGCTGCTGCGTGTGTCCGAACTCGAAGACCGTCATCGCGCCGCTTGCTTCGACGAAGTGGACGTGGGGCAGGTGCTGCGTCAGGTGCACGAGTTCTACGCGCCTGTCGCCGAGGATCGTGGCCAGACCTTCGAGGTCGACATCCAGTCGCTGCAGCCCGTGCGCGCCGATGCGCATCTGCTGTTCGAAGCGCTGGCGAACCTGGTCGGCAATGCCATCAAGTTCACCCCGGCGGGCGGCAAGGTGAGCCTGCGCGCCAGCATGGACAAGCGTGGCCCGCGCGTGGACGTGATCGACAGCGGCCCGGGTATTCCGGCCGACGAGCGCGACGCGGTGACGCGTCGCTTCTACCGCGGCGACAACAGTCGCACTACCGGCGGCTCGGGCCTGGGGCTCAGCATCGTCAGCGCCATCGTGCGTCTGCACGGCTATGCGCTCGACATCGGCGATGCCAGCAGCAACGGTGCGCGACTGACTTTGTATTGCTACGCACTCGCGCCGGACGAAAAAGTCGGCACCTGCCTGTCCCGCTCCGTGCCGGAAGTCACGCCGATGACGGCCTGAGGGCCGATCGGCCAGATGAAGATAGTTTCATCTGCGTGCGCAATGCAGGCGCCACGTAGAACATGAAATTATCTTCATCCTCCAAGCTCTATTGAGAGTTTTCGCTGCATGCGAAAATTTGCCGCGACGCATCATTTCGCGCACGGAAATCCCCCGCATGCTTGGCATCGTCCGGATCGCGCTCACGCGGCCCTACACATTCATCGTTTTCGCCCTGACCATCCTCATCTTTGGTGTGATGTCGGCGGCACGAACGCCCACCGACATCTTTCCGGAAATCAATATTCCGGTGATCGCCGTGTCCTGGCAGTTCACCGGCATGACGCCCGACCAGATGTCCGGCCGCATGAACACGCCGTTCGAGCGCGTGCTCACCACGACCGTCAACGACATCGAGCACATCGAGTCGGAGTCGATCAATGGCATGGGCATCACCAAGATCTTCTTTCAGCCGGGCGTGAACATCGCCACGGCCAATGCGCAGGTGACGGCCATTGCGCAGACGATCCTGAAGCAGATGCCCGCCGGCGCCACGCCGCCGCTGATCGTCAATTACAACGCGTCCACGGTGCCGATCCTGCAGGTGGCGCTGTCCGGCAAGGGCCTGTCCGAGCAGCAGCTGGGCGACCTTGGCTTGAACCAGTTGCGTCCGCAGCTGGTGACGGTGCCGGGCGCGGCGATTCCCTATCCGTTCGGCGGCAAGACGCGCCAGGTGCAGCTGGACGTGGATCCGGCGGCGCTGCAGGCGCGCGGCCTGTCCACCCAGGACGTGGCGAACGCGCTGGCCAACCAGCAGCAGATCAGCCCGATCGGCACGCAGAAGATCGGCAAGTACGAATACGTGATGGAGCTGAACAACGCCGCCACTCACGTGGACGAGCTGGAAGACCTGCCGGTCAAGATGGTCAACGGCACCACGATCTATGTGCGCGACGTGGCCCATGTGCGCGACGGAGCCCCGCCGCAGACGAACATCGTGCACGTGGATGGCGTGCGCTCGACGATGCTGTCGATCCTGAAGAACGGCTCCACCTCCACCCTCGCCATCGTGGCGGGCGCGCGCCAGAAGCTGGTGGAGATGAAGGATTCGCTGCCGGACAACCTGACCATCAAGCCGATCGGCGATCAGTCGGTGTTCGTGCGCGCCTCCATCGATGGCGTGGTCCGCGAAGGCATCATTGCCGCGGCGCTGACCAGCTTGATGATCCTGTTGTTCCTGGGCAGCTGGCGCKCGACSCTGATCATCACCACGTCGATTCCGCTGGCGGTGCTGGGCTCGGTGTTCACGCTGTCGGCGATCGGCCAGACGCTCAACATCATGACGCTGGGCGGCCTGGCGCTGGCGGTGGGCATCCTGGTGGACRAAGCCACGGTGACCATCGAGAACATCAACTGGCACCTGGAGCAGGGCAAGGACGTCATCACCGCGATCGTGGATGGTTCGGCGCAGATCATCGTGCCGGCATTCGTGTCGCTGTGCTGCATCTGCATCGTGTTCGTGCCGATGTTCTTCCTGCCGGGCGTGGCGCGCTACCTGTTCGTGCCGATGGCGGAGGCGGTGATCTTCGCGATGATCTTCTCCTTCATCCTGTCGCGTACGCTCGTGCTGACCATGGCGAAATACCTGTTGCAGGCGCATCCGGCGACGGTGGACGAACATGGCCAGCATATCGAGCAGCCGGCGCCGAAGACGATGCTCGGCCGCTTCCAGCAGGGCTTCGTCAATCGCTTTGAGAAATTCCGTGCCGGTTATAGCGGCGTGCTGCATCTGGCGCTGGAAAACCGCAAGGTGTTCGTGATCGGCTTCCTCGCCTTTGTGCTGCTGTCGTTCGCGCTGTTGCCGGGACTGGGCAGCAACTTCTTCCCTGATGTCGACGGCGGCCAGATCCTTGTGCACGCACGCGTTCCCGTAGGCACGCGTGTGGAGACCACCGCGGCGGAATTTGCAGACATCCAGAAGGCCATCCGTCAGGTGATACCGCCGGACGAACTCGATGCCATGATCGACAACATCGGCCAGTATTCGAGCTCGATCAACACGATCTACAACAATACCGGCGAAGTGGGCGAGTCCGACGGCGATATCCAGATTTCGCTGAAGGAAGGTCATCACCCGAGCGCGGAATACGTGAAGGTCCTGCGCGAAAGGCTGCCGCGGTTGTTCCCGGGCACCACGTTCTCGTTCCCGCCGGCGGACATCGTCAGCCAGATCCTGAACTTCGGTTCGCCCGCGCCGATCGATCTGCAGATCCGCGGCAGGAGCCTGGAGAAGGACTTCGCGTACGCCAACATCCTGCTCAACAAGCTGCGCCAGATTCCCGGCGTGGTCGATGCACGCCTGCAGCAGTCGCAGGCGCAGCCGGCGTTCCGCATCGACGTGGACCGCACGCGTGCACAGTTGCTGGGCCTGACCGAAGGCGACGTGACCAACAGCCTGATCGCCGACCTTTCCGGTACGGCGCAGGTGGCGCCGACGTATTGGTTGAATCCGGACAACAACGTCACCTATCCGATCTCCGCCCAGGTGCCGCAGTACCAGCTGGACTCGCTGGCGCAGCTGAGCAATCTGCCGATCACCGCCAAGAGTGGCGGCAATCCGCAGGTGCTGGGCGCACTGGCCGACATCACGCGCACGCATCGCAACACCATCGTGAGCCAGTACAACATCCAGTCGATGGTGGAGATCTATACGGCCATTCAGGGCCGTGATCTTGGCGCGGTAGCCGGTGATATCCAGAAGGTGCTGGACGACACCAAGAAAGACCTGCCCAAGGGCGCGAACGTGGCGCTGCTGGGCCAGGTGCAGACCATGCACGACGCCTATTTCGGCCTGTTGTTTGGCCTGCTGGGTTCGGCGGTGCTGGTGTATCTGCTGATCGTGGTGAACTTCCAGTCCTGGACCGATCCGTTCGTGATCATCACTGCCTTGCCTGCGGCGCTCGCCGGCATCGTATGGATGCTGTTCGTCACGCACACCACGTTGTCGGTGCCGGCACTCACGGGCGCCATCATGTGCATGGGTGTGGCGACCGCCAACTCGGTGCTGGTGGTGAGTTTCTGCCGCGAGCGCCTGGCCATCCACGGCGACGCCACGCTGGCGGCGCGCGAGGCAGGCTTCGTGCGCTTCCGTCCGGTGCTGATGACCGCGCTGGCCATGATCATCGGCATGGTGCCGATGGCGCTTGGCCTGGGCGACGGCGGTGAGCAGAACGCACCGCTGGGTCGCGCCGTGATCGGTGGCCTGCTGTTTGCGACCACCGCCACGCTGATCTTCGTTCCCGTCGTTTTCTCCATTGTGCATGCGCGTTACAAGCACGCGCCTGACGCTGATTCGGCTGACCATGCCGGAGTACCCGCCCATGTCTGAACATACCCAGCTTCCTGAGGTCCACTTGTCGCCGCGTCGTCTGCGACTGGCCGCCGTGATCGCTGCCGTCGTCTTCGGCTCGATCGTGGTGATCGGCGTGACCACCCGCATCGTGCAGGCGCGCAACCTGCACCAGTGGACCGACGAACAGGCCATCCCCACCGTCGTCATCTCCGAACCCGAATCCGCCAACGGCTCCTCGCCGCTGGAACTGCCCGCGCAGATGGATGCGTTCACCAACGCTCCGATCTTCGCGCGCACCAGCGGTTACCTGAAGTCGTGGGACAAGGACATCGGCGCGCAGGTGAAGGCGGGCGATGTGCTCGGGGTCATCGATACGCCCGATCTTGACCAGCAACTGCTGCAGGGTCTGGCCGACCTGGCCAGTGCCAAGGCCAATGCCGCGCTCGCTGGCACCACGGCGAAACGCTGGCAGGTACTGCGCCAGACCGATCCCGATTCGGTCTCGCAGCAGTCGGTCGACCAGTTCAACGGCGATCTCGCCGCCAAGCAGGCACTGGCCAATTCGGCGCAGGCCAACGTCGATCGACTGAAGGCGCTGAAGTCGTACGCCAGGCTGGTAGCTCCGTTTGATGGCCGCGTGACCGCCCGCAACACCGACGTGGGCGCGCTGATCACCGCTGACACCAGCGGTACCGGCACGCCGCTGTTCACCGTCTCCGACACCAGCAAGCTGCGCGTGTATGTGCGCGTGCCGCAGGTGTATGCACCGGCCATCCATCGCGGCGACGAAGCCACGCTCAGCGTGCCTGAGTATCCGGGCAAGTCGTTCACCGCCAAGGTGGAAGCGGACGCCCGCTCGATCACGCCGACCTCGGGCACCACCCTGGTGCAGCTGCTGGTCGACAACCCCGACGGCAAGCTGCTGCCGAGCAGCTACGCGAGCGTGAGCTTCAAGATCGGTTCGGGCGCACTGGGTCTGCGCGTGCCGGCCGAAGCGCTGATCTTCGACGACAAGGGTCTGCATGTCGCCACGCTGGACGCGAGCGATCACGTGCACTTCAAGAAGGTCACCATCCGCCGCGACTACGGCAAGACCATCGAAGTGGGCTCGGGCCTGGTCGGCAATGACCGCGTGATCATCAACCCGCCGGACGGCCTGGCCGATGGCGACGAAGTGCGCATTGCGAAGAACCCGCAGGCGGGCAAGCCTCATGACAAAGCGTAAGTACATCGCCACGAAACTCGCCGTGACGGTGGCGGCTACGTTGGTGCTGGGCGCCTGTTCGATGGCGCCGACGTACAAGACACCGGACGCACCGGTGGCCGATCAGTATCAGCAGCAAAACGGTCCGTGGACGCCGGCACAGCCGGCCGACCAGTTGCCGCGCGAAGACTGGTGGAAGCTGTACGGTGACGATCGCCTCAACGGGCTCGAGGACCAGCTGATCGCGCACAATGCCGATCTCGCCGCGGCGCTGGCCAGTTATCGGCAGTCGCGCGACGTGCTGGCCCAGGTGCGTGCTGACTTGTTTCCGCAGATTTCCGCGGGCGCGGGTGCGACCCGCAATCGCCAGTCGCTCAACTCGCCGCTGCACGGCACGACGTCGCCCGAGTACTACAACCTGAATTCGGTCCAGCTGCAGGCCTCGTACGAAGTGGACCTGTGGGGCCGCGTACGCGACAACGTGGCAGCCGGACGCGCAGAGGTGCAGGCATCGGCAGCCGATCTCGCCTCGACTCGCCTCAGCCTGGAAGCGACGCTGGCCGATACCTATCTGCAGCTGTTGGGCGCCGATCGCCAGATCGACCTGTTGCAGAGTACGGTGGACGCCTATCAACGCGCGCTGCAGCTAACGACCACGCTGCACGCTGGCGGCGCGGTCTCCGGACTCGACGTGGATCGCGCGCAGACGCAGCTGTCGTCCACCAAATCCGCGCTCTCGCAGGCCAAGGCGCAGCGTGAGGTGTTGCAGCACGCGATTGCCGTGTTGGTAGGTCAGTCGGCATCCACCTTTGCGATCGATGCGAAGACCGATCTGCCGGCTCTGCCAACGGTCCCGGTCGGCATACCGTCGACGCTGTTGCAGCGTCGTCCGGACATCGCCGCGGCCGAACGCCGTACGGCGGAGGCGAACTCGCAGATCGGCGTGGCGCGTTCGGCGTTCTTCCCGTCGCTGACCTTGAGCGCGGCCGGCGGCTATTCCAGCGGCGCCTGGGGCAACCTGCTCAATGCGCCGAGCCAGATGTGGGCGTTGGGTCCGAACCTGTTGCTGAGCGTGTTCGATGGTGGCCTACGTCGCGCCAAGGTGGCGCAGGCGCACGCGGCGTTTGACGAAGCCAGTGCGCAGTATCGCGGTACCGTGCTCAGCGCCTTCCAGCAGGTGGAAGACAACCAGTCGTTGATCAATAACTTCGGCAATGCCTTGGTGGATCAGAACGACGCCACCAATGCGGCCGACAAGACGCTGAAGCTTTCCACTGCGTTGTACAAGCAGGGGGCCAATAGTTATCTCGACGTGGTGACGGCGCAGGTGGATGCGCTCAATGCGCATCTGAGTTTGTTGTCGCTGCAGACGAATCAGCTGCGGGCGAGCGTGCAGTTGGTGCGGGCGTTGGGTGGTGGGTGGACGAGTGATGATATTGCGACGGATCACTTGGCGGCAGACGCTAAGGCGCAGGGCCTCAAGTGATTTCTCTGGCGTGATTTGGATTGCCGGCGTTTGATCGTCATCCCGGCGCAGGCCGGGGTCTAGAGCCTCGGTGTTTGGTTGTCGCCTCGAGGCCAGGGTGCCGCCTACGCGGCGGGCGTTTCGAWCGGCTGCCGCCGCTCGAGTCACTTTTCTTTTGCTGGCCCACGCACGCGCAGGAGCGCGTGCGAACGGCGAAGCCGGCCCGAAGGGCGGAGGGCAGGATGCCCGGAGTAAAAGAAAAGTAACCCAAAGAAAATGGCCTGATAACGCCCGCAGCATCGTGCTGGGATAAGCCCGAACGCTCGAGGYGCGTCGTGATCGGACAACCTCCGAGGGTACACAGGGGATACTCCAAAGCGCTGCGCAACGCGCCCTAATCCCTGAGGACTTAAAGCGGAGGCTCGCTTCGCATTGCCCTTTGTTTGCCAGGTTTCGCGGTGCATTGCACTTCTCCCTCTCCCCTGTGGGGCGAGGGTTGGGGTAAGGGGCGGGTGCTCGCGGTAACGTTGCTATCTGCTTGAAGCACTATCCGCACCGAACCCCAAGTCCTACCCTTATCCCATCACATCCCCAACGACACCCATGTCCGAACCCACTCGCGAAGCACGTGCCGATGCCCTGCTGGATGCCATGCAGGAAGAGCGCACGCGCCGCTTGAAGATTTTCCTTGGCGCAGCGCCGGGTGTGGGCAAGACCTACGCCATGTTGTCTGCGGCGCGGGAGCTAAAGCGCCAGGGCATCGATGTGGTGATTGGTCTGGTGGAGACGCATGGGCGGCAGGAAACGGCTGCGCTTCTCGAGGGGCTTGAGCAGCTGCCGCGCCGCAAGGTGAATTACAAGGGGCGCGACTTCACCGAGTTCGATCTTGATGCGGCGCTCGCGCGACGCCCCGACATCATCCTGGTCGACGAACTGGCGCATACCAACTTGCCGGGCGGTCGCCATGAGCGTCGATGGCAGGATATTGCCGAGCTGCTCGAAGCGGGCATCGAGGTGTATTCCGCGCTCAATGTGCAGCATCTGGAAAGTCTCAACGATCAGGTGCGTCGGATCACCAACGTCACCGTGCGCGAAACGGTGCCCGATGCTTTCCTTGATCGTGCACGCGACATCGTGCTGGTCGACCTGCCGCCGCGCGAGCTGATCCAGCGCTTGAAGCAAGGCAAGGTCTATGTGCCCGAGACGGCGGCGGCGGCGCTCGATGCGTTCTTCTCGCCGACCAACCTGGTCGCCTTGCGCGAGCTGGCGGTGGATACCGTTGCCGGTCATGTGGACAGCGATCTGCGCGAACATATGCTCGCGCGCGGCGGCGCGATGCCGGTGCGCCGGCGCGTGCTGGCCGCCATCGATGGTCACTCGCAGAGCGAGTATCTTGTACGTATCGCTCGCCGCATTGCCGAACGGCGTGGCGCACCGTGGAGCGTAGCCTTCGTCGATACGGGCGCCGCTTTGGACAAGGCGCGCAGCGAGCGACTGGATGCGGCCATGGGTCTCGCGCGTCGGCTCGGTGGCGATACGGTGATATTGCGCGGTCACGCCATCGCGGATGAACTCATCGCCCATGCCGATCGCGAAGGCATCGGCCAGATCATCCTTGGCCGTACGCGCGAACGTCCGCTGGCACGCATGCTCGGCCGTTCGCTGACCCAGCTGCTGTTGCGTCGTGGCGCGCATCTGGAACTCACCATCATCGCTACGCCGGCCGAGCGGGCAAAGTCGCGGCTGCGCCTGCGTATGCCGGGAGGGTCCGGACGTCGCGGCGAATACATCTATGCGACGCTCGCCACGCTGGTGGCATTCGGGTTGTCGTTCATCGCCGACCGTTACCTGTCCGTCGCCAACCTCTCACTGATCTTTCTCACCGCCGTGCTGGTGGTGGCCGTGAGGACGCGCATGGCGGTGGCCGTCTATACGGCGTTGTTGTGCTTCATCGGCTACAACTTCTTCTTTGCGCCGCCACGCTACACCTTGATGATCGCCAACTTCGACGATGTGCTGGCGGTCAGCCTGTTCCTCGTCGCCGCCCTGGTGGCGAGCCGCCTGGCTACCAAGCTGGCCAGTCAGGTCGAGTCCCTGCGCACCGCCCATGCGCAGGCGCGCGCCCTGCTCGCGCTCGGGCAGCGGCTTTCCACCAGCACCGATGCCGAAGGTATCCGACGCGTGGGCGCTTCGGCGCTGGCGCATGTCATGCGCTGTGAGGTGGCGGTGTTGGCGCGCGACGCGAGCCAGGTGTTGCGCGTGGTGGCGTCGTCGCCGCGTGATTTCGATCTGACCTCGCAGGATCTGGGTGCGGCCGAGTGGAGCGAAAAGCACTCGGAGCAGGCGGGCCGCTTTACCGACACGCTCAACGCGGCGCCTTGCTGGGTGTTGCCGCTGGGCAGCGACGACAATCATCTGGGCGTCGCCGCACTGCGCCTACCCGCGGGGCAGGGCGAACCGTCCACCGACGAGCGCAGCCTGGCACTGACCATGGTGCAGGACATCGGCCAGGCGCTGCAGCGCGCACGCTTGGCCGAGGAACTGGAGGGCGCGCGCGTGCAGGGCGAGACCGAGCGTTTGCGCAATGCGCTGCTTTCCTCGGTGTCGCACGACCTGCGTTCGCCGCTGGCCTCGATGATTGGTTCTGCCGGCACGTTGTCCAGCTATGGCGACCAATTGCCGCCCAGTGAACGCCAGGAATTGCTGGAAGCCATTCTTGGCGAAGGGCAGCGGTTGGACCGTTACATCCAGAACCTGCTCGACATGACCAAGCTCGGTCACGGCACGCTCAAGCTCAATCGCGACTGGACCGATGCCGCCGAAATCGTCGCCGCGGCCACCACTCGTTTGCGCAAGCTGTTTCCCGACCTCAAGGTCGACATTGAGCTGCCGCCGCAGACCTTGCTGCTCTACGTGCATCCGGCCCTGATCGAGCAGGCCTTGTTCAACATCCTGGAGAATGCCGCGCGCTTCTCGCCGCCGGGCCAGGCCGTGCGCGTGGTCGTGCGTCCCAAGGGCGAGCAGATACAGATCGATGTGGTCGATCGTGGGCCGGGCATCCCGGAAGACGAACGCGCCCGCATCTTCGACATGTTCTACTCCGTATCGCGCGGCGATCGCGCGCCGCAGGGCACCGGCCTTGGCCTGGCGATCTGCCGCGGCATGATCGGCGCGCATGGCGGCAGCGTGGAGGCCTTGCCGGGCGACGGCATTGGCACCACCATTCGCATCACCTTGCCGCTGCCGGCGCCGCCGACCAACCACGCATGACCTCCGCCGCACGTGTCCTGGTCATCGACGACGAGGCACAGATCCGCAAGTTCCTCGACATCGGCCTGCGCGCCGAGGGCTACGAGGTATTGCTCGCGGCCAATGCAGCGGAAGGCCTGGCCCTGGCCGCGACGCGTTCGCCCGATCTGGTGATACTCGACATCGGCTTGCCGGACCGCGAAGGGCATGAAGTGCTCGCCGAGTTGCGCCAGTGGACGCACGTGCCCGTCATCATGCTTTCCGTTCGCGATTCGGAAAGCGAAAAGGTAAAGGCGCTCGACGCCGGCGCCAACGACTATGTGACCAAGCCTTTCGGCATCCAGGAGCTGATGGCACGCCTGCGCGCACTGCTGCGTACCCGTCAGGGTGAGCCCGAAGCGATGCAGCGCTATGACGACGGCAGGCTCGTCATCGACCTTGGTCGGCGCGAAGTGTGGCTCGAGGGCGCGCAGCTCTCGTTGACGCGCAAGGAGTACGCCGTGCTCGCGCTGCTGCTGCGCCACGCCGGTCGCGTGGTGACCCAGCAGCAGCTGCTGCGCGAGATCTGGGGCGCCACCCATACCCACGACAGCCACTATCTGCGCATCGTGGTGGGCAAGTTGCGCCAGAAGCTGGGCGACGACCCGACCACCCCCCGCTGGCTCAAGACCGAGCCGGGGGTGGGCTACCGGTTTATCAGCGGGGTCTGAGCCGCCTGCTCGGGTGTCGCAGCCCCTGAGAGCGCTTAGTGATCTGATTCCCGGACGTTTTTTCGTCCACCCCGCACGTTGGGGCAGGGCGAAGGCTGGCTCGATTCACGGTTCCCCGGCGCAGGTCAATCCTGTCTTCCGCGCCCGGGGCACGGTTATGATGGCCGCCGGACCAACATCCCGGTGCTGACTGCCCAAGAACGCAGCGCCGGCTCACAGAGGAAACCCATCCATGGCACGTGGCATCAACAAAGTCATCATCGTCGGCAACCTCGGCGCCGATCCGGAAACCCGCTACACCGGCAATGGCACGGCCATTACCAGCATCCGCATCGCGACTTCCGAGAACTGGACCGACAAGCAGAGCGGCGAGAAGCAGGAACGCACCGAGTGGCACCGCGTGAAGCTGTTCGGCCGCCTCGCTGAAATCGCCGGCGAATACCTGAAGAAGGGTCGCCAGGTGTATATCGAAGGCTCTCTGCGCACCGACAAGTACACCGACAAGGACGGCGTCGAGCGCTTCAGCACTGACATCATCGCGGCCGAAATGCAGATGCTCGGCGGCGGTACGGAAGGCGGCGCGGCCGGCAGCGGCGGCGGCAACTTCCAGCGCGCCCAGGGTGGCGGTGGTGGTGGTGGTGGCGGCCAGCAGCGCCAAGGCGGCGGCAACTACGGTGGCGGCCAGGCCCGCGGCGGCGACAATTTCGGCGGCGGCTCGCGTGGTGGCGACAACCAGGGCAACCAGCAGCGCCAGTCGGCTCCGCCGGCACAGAACAACAGCTTTGATGACGACGATATCCCGTTCTAGGGCATACCCTGGAACGGCCAGACGGTCTTGAAGCATGAACCCCCGATTTTTCGGGGGTTTTGCTTTTTTGCGACTGGCGTTTTCTGCGCCGGTGGCGATGCGTTCGTCTCGCCTGGCGACGGAGCGCCGTCAAGATCCATGATCGCGAACGCTCAGCGGCGGATCTCGTGCCGCTGCGCACCCAGATGCGTGATGCCGCATTCAAGAACATCGCCCACCTGCATGAAGCGATTCTTGCCGAAGCCGACGCCAGGGGGCGTGCCTGTTGCAATCAGGTCGCCCGGCAGCAGCGTCATGTGGGTCGAGAAATAGGCCAGCATGTCGTTGATGGAGAAAAGCATGTCGCCGGTGTTGCCCTGTTGCTCATAGTTGCCGTTGAGTTTGGTCCACACATCGAGCGTCATGCCGTCGATACCGGTGGTCAGGTACGGGCCCACGGGGGAATAGCCGGGGCGCGACTTGGCGCGTACCAGATGCTGCTGGCCTTGCTTGTCGACCTGGGTATCGCGATCGGAAACGTCGTTGATGCACACGAAACCGAAGATATGGCCAGGTGCATCCCCGGCCGTGATATCGGTCGCTTCGCGCCCGATCACGATCGCCAGTTCCACCTCCCAGTCAAGTTTCACATTGGGATTGGGGCCGCGCGAGATCGGGTCATTCGGGCCTGACAACGAACTGGTGGCTTTCATGAAGACTTCCGGCTCGGTCGGCGGCGTCATCTTGAACTCTTCGATGTGCTTGCGGTAATTGAAGCCGGTAGCGGCAACCTGGCGAATATCCGCGATGGGCGAGAGGAAGCTGAAGTCGCCATCGACAGGAGAGAGGACGGTCGTATCGACCGCGTTCAAAATGCCGCTGCCAATGGCATCCGCGGTGATGTCAGGCAGGATCGGACGAAGATCCAGGTGCTTGCCATCCTTCAGGATGACCGGGACGACGCCGTTGCTGGTGAGGACTCGCGCAAACTGTTGCATGGTCAAATCTCCACTGATCGATGGCTACGTTCCGCATGGCGGACGTGAGCGAGGCTAAGCATGGCTCTGGATAGGCAGACGATGCACCCAGTGCTCGCCTGGTGAAAAAGTTACGGCGTCGAGCTATAACTGTCCAAGACCGATTTCTTAGCGTAGCCATAATCTGGGGGTTATAGGTGACCGTCCTGCGCCATGTCCGCTATCTCAAGGCGGTTGTCGAGCATGGGAGCTTTACCCGCGCGGCCCAGGCGCTGCATGTTTCGCAGCCAGCGCTGTCACAACAGATCAAGGAGCTGGAAGAGCGCGTGGGCGCGCAACTGCTCGACCGTTCCGGCCGCAAGGTCCGCGCTACGGATCTGGGAGCAATCTACCTTCAACATGCGGCGCGCGCCTTGGAGGAGTTGGATCAGGCGACGCGTGCGGTCCGCGATGTCGAGGATCTTTCCACGGGAACATTGCGACTGGGCGTGACACCCAGCGTCGCCAGCTATTTCATCGGGCCGGTGCTTCAGCGCTTCCGCAAGCGCTACCCCGGCATAACGCTGACGGTCCGCGTTTCATCGCAGGAAGTCATCGAGCCGGCACTGCGTGACGATGCGCTGGATCTGGGCATAGGCTTTGGAGACCTTCCCGCGGAAGACATCGAGGCGACGCCGTTGCACGAAGAGCGTCCCATGTTGATCGTCGGCAAGGGGCATAGGGACGCGCATAAAGCGATGGTAACGGCCAAGGAGTTGGCACAGATGCCCTTGGCCATACTCGATACATCGTTCTCCACGCGCAGGCTGGCTGACCAGTATTTCCATGGGAAGAATCTTCGGCCGACCATCATCGTCGAAGCAAACTCGATCGAGGCTCTGATGGAGATCGTGCGCCACAATGACCTGGCAACGCTCCTGCCAGCCAATGTCGTACGGCCGGGGCTCGTGTCGATAAAACTGCAGCCCGCACTGGGGGCGCGTCGCGCTGCTCTGCTGCGCCGCCGTAGTGCCTATTGCTCTGGAGCGACGCGTGCCTTCATTGCCATCGCGCAGGATGTCGCCGAAGGATTTGTCGGGAAGTAGGGCGGCTCAAGGACGGGTGGCCTCGGGCACCCGATCCTCTCAGGGACGCGCGCTCAGCCGCGCTTGCGCTTGCTGGAATAAATCGGACCGCGGCCCGGTTATGTGGATAGCGCCTGGCATCGAAGGGCTTGGCGCTCAGTCCATTCGACAAGGTCCCTATCCCCATGCTGGTTCCCGTATCTGCCGCCCCAAGCTACACACGCACCGCCAAAGTTCTGCATTGGCTGGTGGCTCTGTTCATACTGACTAACCTGGTCATCGGGCTGCGGATGGAGCGATTCCCTGGCTACTCTCACAAGTCGCCGGAGTGGAACAGCATCTTGTTCTGGCACGGCTCGATCGGAGCAGTCGTGCTATGGCTGGCGGTAGCGCGGATCATCTGGCGTCTGGGCCACCGACCGCCGCCGCTGCCGGGCAGTATCCCGTCCTGGCAGGTGGGGATAGCGCACAGCGTCCATGGCTTGCTTTATCTGGCCATGCTGGTGCTACCGCTTGCCGGCTACGCGCATCGCGTCGCCGGTGATCACCCGGTCAGTTTTTTTGGTCTATGGAATTGGCCAGATCTTTTCGCCCCCAGCGAGTCGCTGCGCGTTCTGTTCGGGACCATCCACGTCGATCTCGCTCTGGCGCTCGGCGGCCTTCTCATCCTTCATCTCGGCGCAGTCCTGAAGCATCTGCTGATCAATCGCGATGGCGTAGCCAAACGGATGTTGTGATTGGCTGCAAGTGACGTTCGCCTGCTGCCGCATTAGATCGCACGAAATTGAAGGGAGGGTCGAGGCATGCGCTACCGAAACAGTCTGGGATTGCGTGACATCGCCTCACTCAAGGCGTTCTACAGCGACATCCAGCCGATGCGCACGCATGGGGCGAAGCCACTGGCGAGCGTACTAGCTAGATCCGGTGTCGACGTCTTCTTGGTGATAGCTGGATTCATCATCTACCACGTCACGGGGCGATCGGCAGCACAGGTCGCCATCGCGAGCCACGCATGGGCGTTCCATCAGTTCGCAAAAAGGCGGATCGGCTTACTCAGGTGCCACTTGCTGAAGGGAGCATCGGCGCGCTGCAGATAGCGTCAGCGATCGCGTGGGGTCAACGCATTGCCTGCGTTCCACCAGCGCTGGGCTAGATCGATGATGACGTGTAGTGGATCGGTGCCACTCACGCTCAATACCCGCGGCTCCGCCGTTGGAGATTCGAGATCACGGAACTGGCTCTCAACCAACGTAGCGGGCATGAAATGACCGGAGCGAAGGCTGACGCGCTCGGCGGCGGCTTCGGGTGATACTTCAAGATAGACAAAGCCGAGCTCCGCCACGCCGGCGCGCAGCGTATCGCGATAGCGGCGCTTGAGTGCCGAGCAGGCGAGGACGGCGACCTGGCCGGTGGCCGTGACACTGGCGAGCTCCGCGGCCAACTGCTCCAGCCAGCCCTGGCGGTCGGCATCTGTCAGCGCGATGCCGGCCTTCATCTTTTGCACGTTGTGTTCGGGATGGTAGGCGTCGCCTTCGATCATGCGTGCGCCGATGCGTTCGCTCAGGGCGGCGGCAACGCTGGTCTTGCCGCAGCCGGAGACGCCCATGACGACGATTGCGCGCATCGGGTTTTGCATGCATGACATCCCGTGACTGAGTGGTGGCCCGCGTCGCGCCGAGCTCCCCGAGGATACTGTGACCAACACCACCATTGTCATGCACAGGCCATCGAAGTCACGAAGCCGTCATAACACCCCCCTAGGCTCCGTGCCGTCTGAGTGCCGTAGCCTTCCTCGGCGAACACGGTCGAAGGAGGAGCGGTGCGGGAAAAGCATGGGGCGTGGTCGGCGTTGTTCGCGGAGAAGGGCGCGACGCTGAGCAAGTACTTCCTGCGCCGCGTGGCGCATCGCTGGGATGCGCAAGACCTCGTGCAGGAGGTTTATCTGCGCCTGTTGCGGATCGAGCCGGCGGATGCGGCCAATATCCGCAGCCCGGAGGCCTATCTGTTCACGGTGGCCGCGAACCTGGTGAAGGAGCATGCCGTGCTCCGCCAGCAGGCGCCGCTGGGCAGCGATGAGCTGGAGCAGGTGGTGGAGCAGCTGGCTGCACCCACCAATCTCGAAGCGGACATGGACAGCGACCTTCGCAAGCAGCGCCTCGGCGTGCTGATCGATCGCCTGTCGCCCAAGTGCAAGGCTGTGCTGATCATGCATTACCGCGACGAGATGTCGTATCGCGAAATCGCCGATCGCATGAGCATCTCGACCAGCATGGTGAAGAAATACGTCGTGAAGGGCCTGGCGGCGTGCCGGCAAAGGATGGCCGACTATGAATAATTCCTCGCAATTTGACGCCGCCCGGCAGGCGCGTCGCATCACCGAGCAGGCGGTGTCCTGGTATATCGAGCAACAGGAGCCGTTGACGGAACGCCAACGCGTGGCCTTCCTCGGCTGGCTGCGCGCTTCGCCGCGCCACGTGGCGGAGTATTTCGCGGTGGTGCAGATGCACGGCGACTTCAAGGCCGCGGCCGCGCTGAAGACGCTCACGGTCGAGCAGCTGGTGGATCAGGCTGGCCGCGATAATCCGGTGGTGATGTTTCCCCTGGTGGGCAGCGCCATTCGCAAGGAAGACGTGGCGCGGCCCGGACGGGCCCGTCGGGCGGCGATGCGTGTGGCCGCACTGGTGGCGGCGGTAGTGACGGCATGGTTTGGCGTCGGTTACTGGCGCGATGCCAACGGCCTGGTGGAGCGGAGCTTCAAGGGCGACGTGGCGGCGGTACGTGCCGTCACCTTGCCCGACGGCACCCTGGTGCAGCTGGATCGAAACAGCGTGATCGACGTGCATTTCGATGGACGCTTCAGGCGCATCGAGGTGATCAAGGGCAACGCGTTGTTCGACGTGGGCAAGGATGCGCGTCGACCCATGCTGGTCAACGTGGGCGGCCATGTGTTGCAGGACATCGGCACCGTCTTCGATGTGAAGCGCGATGCCAGCGGCGACACGCTCACCGTGATCAGCGGTCGCGTGCGCGTGCTCAATGCCGCCGATGAATCGAAGCAGGGCGGGCTCGCGGCGCTGTTGAACGCCGATCCGGTGGCGGATCTCACCACGGGGCAGCAGATTTCGCTGAATGTCTCGGGCGCGATCATCAAGCAGCCTGCGCAGGTGGCCAAGGTCACTGCGTGGCTGCCATCGGAGATTCGCTTCCAGCACGAAACCATCGGCAACGTGGCGAGGCGCTTCAATGCCTACACGAGCAAACCCCTGGTGATCGAGAACGCAAGCATCGCCGATGAACGTATCAGCGGCATCTTCCACGCCAACAATCCGCAGGCGTTCGCGGCCTACCTTGCCACGCTGCCGGATGTGCGCGTCGTGGAAGAGAGCAACCGCGTGCGCATCGTCGCCTCGAATCAAACTGACACGAAAGCCGGGCGCCTGTAAGAAAAGATTCATGCAATCGGAGGTGCCCGGTTGCGCAAAACGAGGCTCTTGAAAGGTATAGGCCGAAAAAAACGCAGCAAGCGTCACAGACCGGCCAGTCATCTACCTCACTCAAGGTTGTTACTCCTCATGCGCAATCGATTGGCATTACAAATCGCCCTCGTGCTCGGCGTCACTCTTCCGCTGGCCACGTTCGCCCAAGCCAACGCCACGGTGCACACCAGCGCCATCGCAGCGATGCCGCTGTCCAAGGCGCTGGAGAATTTCTCGCACGAAGCGGGCATGCAGGTGGTCTATGGTTCGGAGATCTCCGACACCATCCGCAGTCCCGGTGCCGACGCCGGTCTGCCGCCGGAGCAGCAGTTGCGTCAATTGCTGGCAGGCACGGGCCTGAGCTACCGCCTGGTCACGCCGAACACGGTGACGATCGTCCCGGGAAACGTGGCAGCCAATGCGGGCAATCCGGCCTCCGCTGCGGTGACGACGGCCGGTAGTGCAGGCGTTGCAGCGGCGAGTGATGCGACGGTCGCGTCCGGCAATGGCAAGACGACCAAGGATCTGGATCAAGTCGTGGTGACGGCGCGCTCCGGCGTGGATGAGCGCACCAAGGCCCAGACCAGCTACTCGATCACCACCATCGACGAAGATCGCCTGCGCATGCAGAACCCCACCAGCGTCACCGAGGCGCTGAAGTCGGTGCCGGGTTTCTGGGTGGAAGCGTCGGGCGGCGAAGCGAGCGGCAATATCCGCGCCCGCGGTATTCCGGTGGACGGCTTTGGCTCGGTGAACCTGCTCGAAGACGGTATTCCGGTGCAGCACGATCCGGCGCTTGGTTATCTCAATGCGGATCAGGCGTTCCGCCTGGATGAAACCATCGATCGCATCGAAGTGGTGCGCGGTGGTCCGTCGTCGATCTTCTATTCGAATGCGCCGGCCGGCGCGATCAACTTCATCCCGCGCCAGGTGGGTGAATCCGCCGAGGGCCTGGTGAAGTACACCTTGGGCAACTACGGRCTCAACCGCCTGGACTTCTGGTATGGCACGCCGATCGGCGATGGCTGGAAGCTGAGCACCGGTGGTTTCTATCGCCAGGACAACGGCATCCGCAGCCCGGGCTTTACCAACGACCAGGGTGGCCAGCTGCGCGCCACGCTGTCCAAGCAGTTCGAGAACGGCAGCCTCAGTTTCGATATCAAGCGCCTGGACGACAAGGTCGCGCTGGACCTTGGCATCCCGATGTATCGCAATGCCAGTGGCGACCTGCAGGCCGTGCCGGGCTTCAACGGCAACTACGGCACGCTGGCCGGCCCGGAGACCGAACACATCCAGATGATCCAGGGCAACGGCAGCCTGTACAACTTCGACAACAGCCTGGGCACGCAGGTCAAGCGCACGCAGTTCACGGTGAAGTTCGACTACAACCTGGGCGACGGCTGGAAAATTGCCGAAGACCTGCGTTACAGCGATACGGATACCGTGCGCAACGGCGTCTATCCGAATGCGGTGCAGACCACGGGCGATTTCTTCACCACCGCACAAAAGCAGCTCACCAAGTACTACCCGAACGCCGCCGGCATGCAGCTGCAGTATGTGGACAATGGGCAGGCTTACAATGCCAGCCCGAACAACGGCCTGGTCGTGACCGGTGGTCTGCGCGGCATCACCATGCCGATGAACGAGTTCACCAGCGACACGCGCCTGCTGCGCAAGTTCGAATTCGGCGACCAGACGCACGATGTGACGTTTGGCTACTACTACGCGCACTTCAACCAGAGTTTCGACCGCTATTCGTCTACCGCCATCCTCACGGCGACCGACAATGCGCGCCTGCTCGACGTGGTCGCCGTGGATGCCAACGGTAACGCACTGGGCAAGCTGACCAACAACGGCATCTATGGCTACGGCTACGAGTGGGCGCATGCCAGCGGCACATCCAGCACCAATGCGTTCTACGCGTCCGACGAATGGCAGATCAACGACCAGCTGCGCATCGACGGTGGTGCGCGCTGGGAGCGCGTGAACACCACCGGCTGGACGGAGCTGTCGCAGAACGTGAATCTTGGCACGCCGCCGACCAACAATATCCTCACCGGCACCGGCCAGTTCGTGGATTACGACCACAGCTTCAGCAAGCTGGGCTGGACCTTGGGTGCGAACTATCAGTTCAGCGAGCACCAGGGCGTGTTCGCGCGTTACACCTCAACCTTCCGCCTGCCCAACCTCAGCTCGTACATCACCACGCCGACCGCCACGCCGATCACGCAGACGATGATCTTGCCGGAGATGGGCTACAAGTACAGCAACCGTTACATGGATGCGTACGCCACGCTGTTCTACACCAAGTACAACAACGTCAGCTTCAGCAACTACGTGTTCGATCCGAACAGCGGCGTGTCGACCCCGCAGACGGGTTACGCCAACACCGAAACCTACGGTGTGGAACTGGAAGGCACGTTCTATCCGTCCAAGTATTTCGACGTGCAGTACACCGCGACCGTGCAGGATCCCAAGTACAAGGGGCTGACCTATACCACGGTGACGGCGGGCGCGCCGGTGCTGCTGGACTATGACGACAACCAGCTGATCCGTGTGCCAAAGAACAGCTTCCGCGTGGTGCCGGGCGTGAACCTGTTCGACGACAAGCTGCGCCTGCAGATGTCGTACGAGTATGAAGGACGGCGCTATGTGGATACGGCCAACTCGGTGGTGCTGCCGCAGTACCACACCATCGGTTTGAGCGCGCGCTACCAGATGACGCCGGAGTTGTCGTTCTTCCTGTACGCCGACAACCTCAACAACTCGCTCGGCCTCACCGAAGGCAACCCGCGTGCCGGCGAACTGGCGAGCAGCGATGCGACCAAGAGCGTGTTCATCGCACGACCGCTGCTCGGTCGATCGTTCCGCGCCTCGGTCATGTACCGGTTCTGATCTCGTTTGACGTCCTGCGCGTCGCTCCGCATGGCGGCGCGCGGGACGGTTGTCCTGTTTCGGGAAGCAAGCAATGAATGAGAGTACGCGTGGCCGTCTTGGGTATCTGGCGTTGGTGGCGCTGTGGCTGGCCTTGCTGGGCGTGGCGTGTGCCACGGAGAGCGCGCCGGACGTGGTGTTGCACGGCGAGTTGATCGGCAGCGACAACCATAGTTACCGCGAGGTGCCGTTCCAGGTGCCGGCGGGCGTCAATCGCATCACCGTG
The DNA here is from genome assembly GCF_056399745.1 of Dyella sp. 01N36. Lineage (NCBI taxonomy): Bacteria > Pseudomonadati > Pseudomonadota > Gammaproteobacteria > Lysobacterales > Rhodanobacteraceae > Dyella > Dyella sp. 01N36. The sequence continues at coordinate 4,438 of NZ_JBFTRY010000009.1, read as the reverse complement.
CAGTTCGAGTCTACAGGGCGCGCCGAGCACACCACGATCGACCTGGGGCTTGAAGATCCCGATGGTTTTCACAGCCAGCAAGGACTGCGCGGCTGGACGGGCGGTAGCAAGCAGCTGTTCACCGTGGGCGCGGTCGATGCGACGCCGTCATTCGCACCGGGTCCAACCCAGCCGGGACGCTGGGCGCTACTGCTCGGTATCCCCAATATCCGTCCCGCGTCGAAGGCTCAGTACACGGCCAAGATCTGGTTTGGCCATCCGGGAGATCCGGCGTGGTTGCCTGCCGTGCTCAATCCACCGCTGCGCAAGGAGGCCGGCTGGTATCGTGGCGACTTGCACATGCATGGCGCGCATAGCGATGGCAGTTGTCCCACGCAGAGCGGCGACGGGCGTGCACCGTGCCCGCTGGTCTTCACCGTGGAAGATGCCGCCAGGCGCGGACTCGACTTTATCGCGCTGAGCGATCACAACACGGTGTCGCAGGCCAACGACATCCGCGAACTGCAGCCGTACTTCGACCATCTGTTGCTGATACCTGCGCGCGAGGTGACCACCTTCCAGGGGCACGCGAACCTGTTCGGCACCACCGAGCCGCTGGATTTTCGCCTGGGCAGCAAGTCCGTGCCTGACTGGAATGCCTTGCTGACGCAGGCTGAAGCTTTGCACGGCGTGTTTTCCATCAACCATCCCATCCGTCCCAACGACGAAACCTGCATGGGTTGCGGCTGGACGCCGGAAAAGCCGGTCGATATGCATCTGGTGCAGGCCATCGAGGCGGTCAACGGCATCGACGCCAGGAGCCCGCAGCACACCGGCATTCCGTTTTGGGAGGAGCAGCTTAACCACGGCTACCACCTGACCGGGATCGGCGGCAGCGACAACCACAATGCGAAGGTGGCCTTGCCGTTTCCCGGCGGCAGCATGGCGATCGGTCTGCCGACCACGGTGGTTCACGCAAGCGAGTTGTCGATGAAGGCCATCCTTGATGGCATTCGCGCCGGGCATGTTTTCATTGATGTGCAAGGCACCCGCGACCGGGCGATCGATGTCGTGGCGACCGTGGGTGAGCATTCCGCGGAAATGGGCGATGCGTTGAGCGCGCCGGCCGGAAGCACCGTTCGCATCACGATGCATGCCGACGCGTTGGATCAGGCGCATGCGGAGATCATCGTGGATGGAAAGCCCTTCCAGCCAAAGGAAGATCTGGCCATTCGTGAAGCGAAGCAGAGCTTGTCGTTCGATTGGAGCAGCGATGGAAGGCGACACTGGTTGCGCGTCAATGTGCGTGGCGCCGATGGCAGCCTGTTGATCGTCGGCAATCCGATCTACCTCAATTGATGGCGCGCATGGCCGCAGTCAATCGCTTCCTCCCGGCCCTGATTAGGTAGAACTACGGAGGCATGATCCGGGCGGCTTGTCTCAAACTGGTGCAAGCACCACTCGTTGGATGACGAGGATTGAGGCCATGAAAGCGCTCCTGCTGTCGACCGCGATGGTGACCAGTCTGGCTCTTGCGTCGGCGGCGACGTGGAGCACTGCTCTCGCGGCACAAGCGTCAAGCCCCAAGGATATCCAGCAACGCACGATTGCCCGGCGGGCGGCTGAGGCGGTGATCTGGGGCATGCCGGCAGTCAACTATCAGTTGATGCAGGATGCGTTCGAGAAGCTGCAGGGCGGTGGGAACCAGGTCGCCTATTGGTCGCGGCCGGTCAACTGGAAAGACCAGACGCTCACGCCCAATCCCGACACTATTTATTTCATGCCGTTCTACGACACCAGGAACGGCCCTGTCGTGATGGAGATCCCTCCGGCCGAGGAGGGCGCAACCATTACGGGTAGCGTGGACGACAGTTGGCAAAACGCGCTGGAAGATGTGGGCCCGGCCGGTGTCGACAAAGGCAAAGGCGGCAAGTATCTGATCCTTCCGCCGGGGTACAAGGACAAGGTACCGGCGGGCTATATTCCGATGCCGTCCGACACCTATCGCGGTTTTGCCATCCTGCGCTCCAACCTCAAGAGCGGCAGCGACGCCGATATCGACAAGGCTGTGACGTACGGCAGGCGCGTCAAGTTCTATCCGCTGTCGACGGCCAACAAGGCTGGCGGCGCCGAGACCAGGTTCGTGGATGTGTACGACAAACCGTTCGATGCCACCATCCCTTATGACAGTCGATTCTTCGAGGCATTGAATCGCTTCGTGCAGGCCGAGCCCTGGATCACACGCGACAAGGCGATGATCGACATGCTCAAGTCGCTGGGCATCGAGAAGGGCAAGTCGTTCAACCCTTCCACCGAGACCAGGCAGGCCTTCGATGCAGCTGCGCTGGAGGCGAAGGCGGCGATCGATCTGGGATACGAGCAGGCGTTCGTCCCGCCGTTCTTCGACAACACCCATTGGGCGTTGCCCGCCGCGCAGGACACGCTGGCAGGGATGATGACCACCTTCAGCAACCCCGATAGCTATCCGATCGATGGCCGCGCCGTGATTTACTCCATGGCGTATTTCAGCACCAAACATCTGGGCGCCGGGCAGTTCTATCTGCTGGCGATCAAGGATGCCCAGGGCAAACGCATGGAAGGCGGGAAAAACTACCGCCTGCATGTGCCGGCCAAGGTGCCTGTCAAACTCTATTGGTCGGTGACGGCGTACGACGGCGAAAAGCACGCACTTATCCGCAATATGCGCTGGGCCAGCCGCGGTTCGAATACGCCGGGCCTGCAAACCAATGCCGATGGATCGGTCGATATCTATTTCGGCCCCAGGGCGCCGGGCGGGAAGGAGGCCAACTGGGTTCCTACCGATCCCGCGCGTCCCTTCGAATTGCTGTTTCGCTTCTACGGGCCGGAGAAGGCGTTCTTCGACAAGCTCTGGAAGTTGCCGGACGTCGAGCCTCAGGCGTAAGGGCCTGCGACACCGACGCAGACAAGAGCGGCGACCTGGACAGCACGGGTCAGCCCAGGACTTATTCGTCGCGGGTCGGCGCGACCTCGCGAGCATCTTCTTGCGTCCCGAGTCTCCTCGACAGCGAACGCCGCGCGATACAGCACAAGGGACGTGCCGAGTAATTTTACGTACACCACGTACGTAGTCTCTCGGATTGTCAGACCCCTCCAAATTCGCGACCGTGATGGCTGGCGCGCTGCCTCTGCGCCGGGGCGCCCAGCCTAGGCTGCGCCCATCACGGATCTCAGCTGCCAGCTTGCACGGCGGCCGCTTGATACAGCGAAGGATCGGATATGTCGGGAGTAATTCGAATGCACGATCTAGTCCGCGCCGGCGGGACGCCGGCACGCAGGACGCTTGCCTGTCGCTGGGCGGCACTCTGTCTGCTCGTCGCCATGGCTTGGACCAACGCCTGCATGGCCGCGCAGGATCCCTTGCCTTCGTGGAACGATGGCGCGACCAGGCAGCAGATCGAGAGCTTCGTCAAGAAAGTCACCACCGACGGTACGCCCGATTTCGTGGAGCCGGCAAAACGCATCGCGGTGTTCGACAACGACGGCACCTTGTGGGCGGAGCAACCGGCCTACTTTGAATTCTTCTTTGCGCTGGACCAGGTCAAGGCTCTGTCGCCGCAACACCCGGAATGGAAGACCACCGAGCCATTCAAGTCCGCGCTCGCGGGCGACATGAAGGGTCTCGCGGCATCGGGTGAGAAGGGCATACTCGAACTGGTGGCGGCCACGCATTCGGGCATGACCACCGATGAGTTCGCGCGCAACGTGAACCAATGGGTGTCCACGGCCCGGCATCGGAAGACGCATAGGGTGTTCACCGAGATGGTGTACCAGCCGATGCTCGAGTTGCTGCACTACCTGCGCGACAACGGCTTCAAGACGTACATCGTGTCCGGCGGCGGACAGGATTTCATGCGCGCCTGGGTTCCGGCGGTGTACGGCATTCCGCCGGAACAGATCATCGGCAGCCAGGGCGAACTGAAGTACGAGATGCAGAACGGCAAGCCTGTGCTGATCAAGCTGCCCAAGGTGGCGCTGATCGACGACGGCCCCGGCAAACCTGTCGGCATCCAGCGCTCGCTCGGCGTCAAACCCATCTTCGCCTTCGGCAACTCCGACGGCGACCAGCAGATGCTCGAGTGGACGGCCTCGGGCGATGGTGCGCGCTTTGCGGGCCTGGTCCATCACACCGATGCGGCGCGCGAGTGGTCGTACGACCGCCAGTCGAAGATCGGCAAGCTCGACAAAGCACTGGATGAAGCCACGGCCAGGCACTGGACCGTGGTGGACATGAAGAACGATTGGAAAGTTATCTACCCCGCTGAAAAGCAGTAGCGCAAGAGACGGCGCAGGGCATTGGGCGCCGTTGCGGCATGAACGATGTGTCACCGTTGGCTGCCTTGCGCAGTCGTGAAGCACATGAGGAGGTTCCCATGTTTCGCCCGTGGCAGCGCAGCAGATTGTTGACATCGATCACCAC